>CALDQF010000159.1 GCA_937911845.1 uncultured Phycisphaera sp.
AACGAAGTGGCTTAGAAGCCCATGCCACCCATGCCACCCATGCCGCCCATGCCGCCCATGCCGCCCATGCCGCCCATGCCATCGTCGTGATGGTGATCGTGGCCTTCTTCTTCTTCCTGGGGGACTTCGGTCACGATGCAATCGGTGGTAAGCAACAGACCCGCCACCGAAGCGGCGTTTTGCAGCGCCGAACGGTCCACTTTCGCCGGGGTAAGCACACCGTCGTCCAGCAAATCACTGTACTCGAGTGCCAAAGCGTTGAAACCAAAGGAGCCCTTGCCTTCGATTACCTTGGCCACAACCACGGTGCCTTTTTCACCAGCGTTTTCGGCCAAGGTTCGCAACGGAACCACCAAAGCTTCGCGAAGAAGATCCACACCAAACTTCTCATCACCTGTAAGTTTGGATCGGACTTTGTCCAGGACAGGGATGGCACGAATAAAGGACGTGCCGCCGCCGGCAACCACGCCGTCTTCAACGGCGGCTCGAGTGGCATGCAGAGCATCTTCCACCCGAGCTTTCTTCTCTTTCAATTCTGCTTCGGAGCCAGCGCCGACATGAATCTGAGCCACGCCTCCGGCGAGTTTGGCCAAACGCTCTTGGAGCTTTTCTCGATCGTATTCGGAGTCTGTGGAGGCGATTTCGGCACGAATTTGCTCAATTCGAGCTTGAATATCAGAGGTGGCCCCAGCACCTTGCACGATGGTGCATTTGTCGGAACCGATCACGATCTTCTTGGCTCGACCGAGGCGTGCAACCTCGACTTCTTCCAGCTTCATCCCAAGATCTTTCATCACGGCTTCGCCACCGGTAAGAACCGCAATGTCTTGCAACATTGCTTTGCGACGATCGCCGTATCCCGGGGCTTTGACCGCAGCAATTTGCAACACACCCCGAAGTTTGTTGATCACCAACGTCGATAGCGCTTCCCCGGTGATGTCTTCCGCGATGATCAGGAGCGGCTTCTTGGCCTTCATGGCTTTTTCAAGAAGTGGGACCAGAGTCTGGACGGAATCGATTTTGTCTTCGTGGACCAGAACCAAAGGCTTGTCCAAAACGACTTCCATCTTTTCGGTATCGGTTACGAAATTGGGGGAGAGGAATCCACGATCAAACTGCATGCCCTCGACAACATCGACCCAGGTCTCGAGGCTCTTCCCTTCTTCGACCGTGACCACGCCGTCTTTCCCCACCTTGGCCAAGGCCTCTGCCATGATCTTGCCGATGGCGACGTCGTTGTTTGCACTGATGGTCGCGACCGCAGCCACGTCATCGCCGACCGGGCGGGCTTGATTTCCAATCTCGTTGATCACTGCACCCGCAGCCTTGTGCATGCCACGCACCAATGCATTGGCGTCCACGCCAGCCGCCAACTGTCGCAGGCCAGCCTTAAACAGGGCCTCGGCCAACACGGTTGCAGTGGTGGTGCCATCTCCAGCATCTTTGCTGGTCTTGGAGGCAGCTTCTCGAACCATGCGAGCGCCAAGATTCTCAACCTTATCGGTCAGTTCGATCTCTTCAGCAACCGTGACACCGTCTTTGGTAACGGTTGGGCCGCCCCAAGACTTGTCCAAAACAGCGTTTCGACCTCTGGGGCCAAGAGTGCTCTTCACGGCGGAGGCCAACTTCTCAACGCCTGCAAGCAGTGACTTGCGGCCAGTGGCATCAAATGCGAGTTCCTTCACGGACATGTGGATCGTCTCCTGACGGGCGGGAATCGGTCTTTGGGCCGGAAAGCGTACAGGTGCCATCCGGTCTCGAAGAGGATGCAATCCGCGCGCCACCGCGGAGGGCCGCTTTTCAAGGCTTTTGGCCTGCCGCCCATCACCCATCCTGCCCGCGCCCTGCCATCTTGGCGGTCGGTCTAGGGTTTGCCCCAACCCCGTAGCAAAGCCTCATCTTCGGCCCACAGAAGGGTCCTCAGCCGAGGTGATGGCCCGCAAAGGGACTCAGAAATCCAGCGAACGTTCCTGCGGAAATACAGGAATCCCACCACCAAGAATCCCGAGGAAATGGTCAACAGGACGGTCGAGACTCCTGGAGCCCAAGGCCAACCATCCGCCCCCCGCCGCCATGCCTCCAAGAAGAGTCCACCCGCCAGCATCAAACTGGCCAGGGCCATTTCAAACAAACGCTGTCGCTCCGGACCGGCTTCACGGAATGCTCTGGAGCGGGCGCCGATGGACCGAACACATGATCGAAATCCCAGCAGGGCCAGAGCCAAGGCCACAGCCGCCAGTGCTGGCATCCCCGCAGCATTACCGAGGGCAATGCCGACCAGGCCCAGACGGAACAACCGGAGCGGCCAGCCCAAAGGGTGCCGATCTTGACCCAGCCCCAAGGAGCACACGACCATCAACAGAGACACCACCGTGATCCCGGCTTCTGACCAAGGACCAAGCGATTGCCTCAAAAACTCTAGGGGTGTACCAAAAGCGGCTTGGCTGGAAGCATGCCAAGCCAGCGTGACTGCGGTCAGGATGGCCAGCAATGTGAAGCCGTCTGCCATGTAGACCAACCTTTTGGCCACCCGATAAGGATGATCAAGGAGGGGCAAACGATCCCGCTCCGGATCAAGCCAACGCAAAACAGAGGACCAGACCAGCTGTCCACACTCGGGACAACGGCCTTCCAATTGAACCCCTTTGACATCAAATCCACAGTGGCGACATGCCAAGGATTGCGCCAGCCTGCGACCATGAAGTGCCTCTGGTGGGATTGAATCTTGGAAAGCGGCCACCGTCCGAGGATAAGATCAAAAGCTGTGAACGCACGAGAGACCATTGAAAATCTTCGATCCGGGCTGGCTTCGATCCACCTCGGCGGTGATGTTCTCATTGAGAGAACCTTGATTTGCGCCATTGCCGGAGGTCATCTTTTGATCGAAGATCGCCCGGGTACGGGAAAAACACTGCTGGCCCGCGGTCTCACTCGGCTCTTGGGTGGAAAATTTTCACGAATTCAAGGCACCCCAGACCTCCTCCCAGCGGACCTCATTGGCGCGGCTGTCCCTGGAGCCAATGGCCTGCACTTTGAACCCGGCCCGGTCTTCGCCGACTGTCTCTTGTTCGACGAAATCAACCGCGCCACGCCCCGTACCCAATCAGCGCTCCTCGAAGCCATGGCCGAAAGTGCCGTCACCGTCGATGGAAACCGGCACGCGCTGCCCGAGATGTTCTTCGTGGTGGCCACTCAGAACCCTCAAGAAGAAGAAGGGACGTTCCCACTTCCAGAAAGCCAGCTGGATCGATTCTTGATGCTCGTCACCCCTGGATACCCGTCGGCCGAAGATGAGCAGCGTATTTTGCGTGAGCGCCCTAACGATCGAACTCTCCCGACGTTGACAGAGGTTATGTCCCCCAAAGACATGTTGGCCCTCAGACAACAAGCCGATGGCATTCATCTGGCCGAAGACGCCGAAAGATGGATCGTGGCGTTTGCCCAAACCACCCGGCTTCACGATCAACTGCGACTGGGGCTTTCACCGCGTGGATCCCTCGCCATCGCCATGGTGGCACGAACGCAAGCATTGCTCGCCGGTCGTGATCACGTCCGACCCGAAGACGTTCGACAGCACTTGATTCCAACCGTGGCTCATCGACTGCGTACCCGCAGTGGCACCGAAATTGAGCCCATTGTCGACAGCATCGCCGACGACATAGCATGGTCGGTGTGAAGTCCAATCACGACCCACTTCGTACGGTGCTCAC
>CALDQF010000160.1 GCA_937911845.1 uncultured Phycisphaera sp.
CCGATCGACCGGTCAACGAACTCTCAGGTGGTGAACGAAGACGGGTTGCCCTTTGCCGACTGCTCCTGCAAAAACCTGCAGTTCTTTTGCTGGATGAACCCACCAACCACCTCGACGCCGAAAGCGTGCACTGGCTGGAACAGCATCTGGCCCAGTACGAGGGCACCATCATCGCCGTGACCCACGACCGATACTTCTTGGACAACGTGGCGGGTTGGATTTTGGAACTGGACCGCGGAGAAGGCATCCCTTGGGAAGGGAACTACTCCACGTGGCTTGAGCAAAAGCGCAAACGCTTGGAGCGCGAAGAGCGGGGTGAATCCAAGCGACAAAAAGCGCTCAAACGCGAATTGGAATGGGTGCAAAAGAGCCCTTCTGGCCGTCAAGCCAAGAACAAGGCTCGGATTGAAAGGTATGAGCAGTTGGCCGATCAACGCGGCAAGGGCGATGAGACCGAAGTGGAAATCTTGGTGGCCCAAGGCCCCCGGCTTGGCACCAAAGTTATCGAAGTCAAAGACATCGCCAAGGCCTACGGCGAAAACCTTTTGTTCCAAGATCTCTCGTTTAGCGTCCCCCCTGGCGCGATTGTTGGCATTGTGGGAGCGAACGGTGCGGGCAAAACCACGCTGTTTCGGATGATCACCGGGCACGAATCTCCCGATCAAGGAGCCGTGGAATTGGGGGAGACCGTCAAGCTGGCCCACGTTGGACAGTTCCGCGACGAACTTCCAGACAACGAAACCGTCTGGGAAGCCATTTCCGGCGGCAGCGACGAACTTGATTTCGGGGGAAGAACCCTCAACAGCCGTGCTTACGTCAACCGCTTTGGGTTCACGGGCAATGACCAGTCCAAAGAAGTCGGCGTGCTGTCGGGTGGTGAACGAAACCGGGTGCACTTGGCTCGACTTCTTCGCGACCCTTCAAATGTGCTGCTGCTTGATGAACCGAACAACGACCTCGACGTGAACACCATGCGGGCGCTGGAAGAAGCCATCGGCGAGTACGCCGGATGCGTCTTGGTCATCAGCCACGACCGCTGGTTCCTCGACCGCGTGGCGACCCACATCTTGGCCTTTGAAGGCGACTCTGAAGTTCGGTGGTTCGAAGGCGGCTGGACGCTCTACGAAGCAGATAGAAGGCGACGTCTGGGAGATGCTGCGGTTAATCCGACGCGGCTGAAATACCGCAAGTTGACGCGAGGGTGATTTAGGCTAAAGAAGCCGATGATTTGTCAACGGGACCAGATACTGGTTCAGTTGGACACTTGGGATACCTCGCCACACAATTACAATGTTCAATCATCTTTTGAACGAGTGGTTTTCTTGATCCAACGCTGTGGAGCTTCCCCGCTTCGGACACATACCTTGCGAAAGCTTGAATGTCGTTAGACCTGATTCGAGCTTGCCCCTTGGATCTGAATCCAAACAAATAAGGTTCCGCAAATATTGCGATCGAGACGAGTAGTCGAGAACAGAGAATCTTCTCTGCGCAATTCCTCAAGTCAGCATCCTGCATGTGGTTTACCCAGAAGTCACGGACTCGGCAGTCTTCGTTACCGTCATGCGAGTAGCGAACCATGGATTGAGCAAGCTGGCGAAGTTTAAAAATGGCTCGCGCAAGTTGAAAAATGGCTCGCGTAAGTTTGAGTATTGCACTTACAACAAACACAAACAAATAAAAGTAGGGGTTACTGGAGAGTTGCATGTAGGCTCTTCTCGACTAAAATATTGCCGCGGGTCACGTTGACTTATCGACTTCGCCACAACCACCATTCGCCAAGCAATACAGCCAGTACAAACAGAAGTATCCAAGCCCTGATGCTCTTTTTGTCAGACCCCGAAACTTCCTCGCTGATCGCAGTACCGCGGAGCTTCAGCACTTCAGATGAACCGAGGAGGTTCTCAGAGATGTCCGTCCGATTGACCGCGTACCCCGTGGCCCGCTGACCGGGGCTCTGTACGACATACCGACCGACCGATCGCAGCGGCCCAAATTGCCCCAGCCCATCAAGACCAAAGGAAACCTCAAC
>CALDQF010000161.1 GCA_937911845.1 uncultured Phycisphaera sp.
CACCGCTACCGCCGAGATGGTGGCGGCCCTCAGTTGGACCGGTGGCGTGATATTTTGAGCGAGGAGGGCCACGCCATGGCCCTTACCGTCATCGAGAGAGACCTTCGGCGTGGCGTTTCGTTTTTGGGGTTCGTGGTCGGGGCCGCCCCCATGTTGGGCATTTTGGGCACGGTGCTTGGATTGGCCAAGGCGTTGGGCGCTTTGGGGACCAAGGGAACTGGGTCATCACAAGCCAGCTTGGATCGACTGATTTCTGCCGGCTTGGCCGAAGCCATGTTGACCACGGCGGCAGGTTTGATGATTGCCTTGGTGGCGTTGGTTTTGCGGCATTGGTTGCACGCGAGGGTTCGGGAAGCTGGTGGCGTGTTGAATTGTGAATCCGAACGTCTCAGTCCGAAGTCGGAGACCACTCCGGATCCTTGAGGCCATCCACCCAACGGGTCATGTCATCCAGATCGGGGACAGACTCGGTTTCAACGTGACCATCCGCCGCCAGCACCACCACTTCTCCGGTGTGGCGACCCCAGGGAATTTCAGCGAATTGACGGTCGGGGCTCAACCCCAGTGCATCGACTTTGTACGGCACGCCTTCGATGGACTGCCACGCTTGGTAGGTATAGGACCGAAAAACGGCGTTAGGGGGCCCGATCAGGTCGACGCCGGGGCGTGGGGTGTCACGTTCTCGAAGCAACTCGGCGGCTTTGATTCGACTCTGCGTGGCTGAGCAAAACAAGATGAGATGCGAAGGTCTGGTGATGGTGGAAACGGTTCGTCGCACCAGCACCGGGTTGCTGCTCCGAATGGCCGGCCCAATGTCGTCTTCGATTTCGATCCAACGTCCACCGATGTGGCGGCCGTTGTATGCAAACGCTGGGTAGCGACTGACCGTGGTTCGACGCAAGGTGGCTTCGGGCCATGGGCCAATGGCATCCCATGGATCCAAAGGATCGCTGCCGTCGGCTTGCCCACACCGCAGCGGCAGGGGGTCCTCGACCCCGTAGCCATGGAGCAGTGGTTGCAGTTGATTGCCCAGCGAAGGCAGAAGCCGACTTGCCCAGTACCCCAAGTCATTGGACAGCATTGGGGCGCCGCCGGGCCAGAAGTTTTCCAACTCCCAACGGTTGACCACCGCCGAGTCCAAATGTCCGGGCAAGCAAGCGTCTTGGGAACGAGTGGCGTACTGCTCGAACGCGGTGTGCAAAGCACGAATCGCATTGCTTTCGGATCGCTTCTTTGAACTGCGTTGAGCCGAACTCAGGGCAGGAAGCAGCAAGGCGGCCAAGATCCCTATGACCGCCATGGTCACCAGGATTTCGACCAGACTGAATCCGCGTCGCATCAGGTGCGGCCGATGGTTGGCTTTTCGACAAGTCCAGCACGAATTTTTTCGATCCCAGAGCCCAAGTCGCCAATTGGATCCGGAGGAATGATGTCTACAGTCTTTTCGCCCAGTTTGGATTCACCGCTGAGGACTCTCTTTTCGAAATCTTGGCACTCCTTTCGAAGGCGATCAAGGATTTCATTTTCGGGAACGTTGGCCACTTTTTGCCCTTGGACGTAGATGATGCCTCTTTGGTTTCCAGCGAAAACAGCAACATCCGCGCCTTCAGCTTCTCCGGGTCCATTGACAACACAGCCCATGACCGCCACTTTCATCGGCACCACGATTTCATCTTGCAGGGTGCGTTTCACTTCTTGCACCAGTTCAAAAAGATCGACTTGCAGTCGGCCACAGGTTGGGCAGGCGATGAGCTCAGCACCGACCCTTTCGCGGAGACCAAGGCAAAAGAGGAGTTCGTTGCCGTCTTCGACTTCATGAATTGGATCTGAGGCATACGAGATCCGGATGGTGTCTCCGATGCCTTGTTGGAGCAGCGAGCCGAGAGCAGTCACTGAGCGAATGCATCCAGTTTCTTTGGGCCCGGCGTGGGTGACGCCGAGGTGCAATGGGTAGTCAAACCGCTTTGAAATTTCGGTGTACGCATCCACCGTGAGCATTGTGTCCATGCTCTTCGCGCTGATGGCGAGATCATAGAAATCTTTGGCGTGGAAAATATCCAAATACTCTTCAAGCTTAGCGATCATCAAGGCCAACATTTGCCCATGACGGTGTTCGCTGAAGAATTGCCCAAGCTCTTTGGCCCGCATTTGTTTATCACGCCGCTCAATAATGGAGCCTTCGTTGACACCAATACGAATTGGGATTCCTCGATCCTTGCACGCATCAATGACGGCCTCAACTTGGCCTCGATCGCTGATGTTCCCGGGGTTCAAGCGAATTTTGTGGATCCCTGCGTCCACTGCTTCGAGCGCTCTTTTAAAGTGAAAATGAACGTCAGCAACAATGGGAACCCGAGTTCGGGCCAAAATTTCAGGGAGAGCCTCGGTGTCCTTCTTCTCTGGAACTGCAACCCGAATGACATCGGCCCCCGCGGCGTGCAATCGGTTGATCTCAGCAACAGATGATTCCACATCATGTGTAAATGAAGTGGTCATCGTTTGGACGGCAACAGGAGCGTCTCCGCCAATCTTGACAATGCCGGTCCTCTCATCCCCCAATGAGATTTGGCGGGTTAAACGTCGATCAGGCACGCAAATATCCTAGGCTCGGTTTGGGGTGGTGTCGTCCGCGTTTTTGCTTGAGAAGGAGAAAGCAAACAGCAGCATGACCAAACCGGCCATTCCGGCCGGTTTCAGCCAGAGTGATGCCCATTCCACCATTTTGCCCGGTTCGCCTCCTGGTTCACTTGGTTCGAGAGCCACGGTATGGGCGGCTTCAATTTGTCCCGCCACCAGAGCGCCAATGAACATGCCAAATCCCAGAGTGAAGAAGACCAGCATGCCTTGGGCTTGGGAGCGAATTTCGGGCGGGGCGATCTTGTCGGTGTAGATCTGGCCAGTCACAAAGAAAAAGTCATAGCAGATGCCGTGAAGCAAAATGCCACCAATCATCATCCAGACCACACCATCGTCCGCCCCAAAGGAGAACATGGCGTACCGAGCCACCCAGGCGATCATCCCCACGAGCAAGGTGGTCTTGATGCCAAACTTCTTGAGGAAGATGGGCAACGCAAGCATGAAGAGTACTTCGGACATTTGCCCCAGGGTCATTCTGGCGGCGGGGTTTTCCATGCCCGCATCGGTGATGAATCGCGCGGCCATCTGGTAGTAGAAGGCCAAGGGAATGCAGATGAGGAAGGAACCAATCATGAAGACGAAGAAGGATCGATCCTTCAACAGCGACATGGCGTCCAGACCAATGGCTTGCCTGGCGCTAAACGGCGTGCCCTTGGCAGGGGGCGGAGTGTTGGGGAGCGTAAAGCTGTACAAGCCCATGAGTGCGGAAGCGCCGATGGCCAAGTAGAACTGGTCGATGGTGGCGTCGGCCCCCAGCCACGAAACCGTGAGACCAGCAATGATCCAGCCAATGGTGCCGAAGACCCGAATCATGGGGAAGGTTTTCTCGGTGTCGGCAATGTTGCTCATGGCCACGGTGTTGACGATGGCAAGGGTGGGGAAGAAGCTCAGCATGAAGCAGAAGAAAACGATGTTGATGGTGTCGGGGGAGGGGTTGTCCACCGTCATGTATGTCGTGGCGACGTACATGCCCGCGGTGCCGATGAGGTGCAAGATGCCCAACACGACTTGGGAAGGCAGGAACCGGTCGGCAATCATGCCCACCAGGAACGGGCTGATCATTCCCGCGATCGGCCCGACCGAGTAGGTCCAGCCGAAGTCCTCGGCCCCAAAGCCAATCGTTTCTAGATAATTGGGGCCCGTGACGTACCACGCCCCCCAAATAAAGAACTGAATGAACATCATGATGCAGAGGCGTGGGGTGGTCAGCATGGGTTCTTCCTTCCGGTGACAAACAAATCTGCGATTCATGGTAAGAAG
>CALDQF010000162.1 GCA_937911845.1 uncultured Phycisphaera sp.
TGTTGCGTCCCCACGACATGATCTTGCCGCATCGCTTGGAAATGGGCACCAAGTTGGACCACGAACGAGGACGTGGTCTCCCCGCTTGGTGGGGCGGGCAAATCACTTCGACCCTCACCGATGATCTTCAGCAAGCCAAGTCCAAGGCCATCGTCAATCTGGCCAGCGCTGAATACGCCAAGGCCGTTCAATGGGACGCCTTGCCGGTGCCGTCGGTGACCTGTGCTTTCCAGGAAACCAAAGGAGGGAAGCATCGCACTTTGGCGGCGTTTGCCAAGCCCGCGCGCGGCATGTTCGCGCGTTGGATGTTGCAAGCCAAACCCAAGTCCAGCGAAGACCTGAAGGCCTTCAATGTCGAGGGATACACGTTTGTGCCTGGTGCTTCGGACGAATCCACACTGGTCTTCCGGCGTCCTCAGCCGACTGCCGCGTAAACGGTCACCACATCCCTCGGGAGTGCCGTCCAACATTGGTCTCTTGGTTTAAGGACTGCTTGGTGGTGGCATGGGCGAGGTGTTGGCGTGCCAGGCAAGATTCCATACCTCCATCCACTGTTGACAGGCTTCAGGTGGACCTTCCAGCACGGTGTGGATCACCGTCCGTCCATCGTCGAGAGTCAGTTCTTGCCCGGAGACGCACATGGATTCTGGAGGTTGCATCGCCCACAGTTGGTCGACCGCTCCCGGCCACGGCGCCATGATTTCGCCACGCATCCATCCTTCAACATCGGAAACCAATGACCAGCCCACAGGCGAGGCATCGGTGACGCGAATCCTCAAACGGGCGATTCGCTGCGCCAACGGCTCATGCAGGTCCACTGGTCCTGGACATTGCCAATGGAATGTGCTGTCGATGGTGTGGTCAAGAGTCTTGGGAGAAGCGTCCTGTGGTTCGCGGATGAATCGGCGTTCACCCGTCTGGGGGCACCGGGCGTAGACGGGTGATCCGTCTTCGCACCACAACTCCCACAGGCACCCGAACTTTTTGTAGGTCGGGGGTTCACAACGCTTCACCGTGTTTGAGGTCGGTCGGTCGTCGTCTTCACTGATGATCAGTGGCGGCAGTCCTGGAATTTGCACAGTGCATTCTCGCAGCACCAAGGGCGCCGCCAGCGCGGCCAAAGCGGTTGAAGTGATTGACCAAGTCCACATGTTGTCCATTTCCCCCTGAGATCCATGTAATTCATGTCATGTACGTGATGCACGTGATCCACGTGATTTGAGATACAGCACACTTTTGTGATGCATTGGAGTGCCGGCTGGTCCCGCTGCCCCCGCAATCGGCGACCAACCGACAGACTCTCCATCGCCAAGTATGGACTTGATCGATGGCTCAATGCTGATCTGTTGACAAATTTCTTAGGGCGTTTGCTCGCAAGCGCCCCAGCCGGTCAGCACCGTCAAGACGTCTGAGAATCCAACGATGTCGTCTCCATCAACATCGGCATCGCAATTGTCGCACGTGCCCCAGTTGGCCAAGATCTGAATCAGGTCGTCGAAGTTGACTTGGTCGTCTTGATTGACATCTCCCGGGCAGGATGCATCGACGGCTGGAAATTCCACAATCAAACCCCTTCTGGCATCCGACTCGAAAGTATCGTCCAACGTGAGTTTCGGACCACCGTTGATGTTGTAGAAGCTCGCCACGGTACCGGTCCCATTGGGTTCACCGGGATACCAAGGCACCCAATCCAGCGTGGCACCACTGCGCCACGTCCAGGTTCCGTTTTCCAGAAGCAACCCGGTCCATGGTCCACCGTTGTAAAACGATTGGCTCCAAAGTTTGGTCAAACTTCCCAGTCGATCAAACACCCACTGGGCCTCGGCTGCGGTTTCAAAGTCGACCAAAGTGCCACCCAGAGATTCGGCATAGCCGGCGGCTTCGTTCCAACCAACCGGTGAGGGCAGCAAGATCGCTTGATAGGCGCTCCCCGTTCCGCCATCTTGCAGTTCCCATTCGCGTTCCAGAACTTCCGAGGGATCTTCGAACTCCAGCAACACATTGCCGAAGGCATTGACTTGATCGTTCCACGTGCCATCGGGATAGATCATGCCGAAGTCTTCCCCCAGCGGGGTTTCGTTGGGTTCCCCGGCCCTCCAGTTGGTCCAGTCTAGGGGCTCATCGGTGAGCCACCGCCAGCCTCCTAAGGGTTCATCGTCGCCTTCTTGCACCAACCCAATGGCGGTGGGTCCCCCAACTTGCGTGGGCGTCATGCGGGTGACGACAAAGTTGTTTTCTTCCGGTGTGGTCAACGTGGCGGGTATGCCGCCAAGACCTTCCGCCACATCGAGGACATCCTGCCAACTGCTCCCGGCTCCCAGACCAAACATGGCGTATCCGCGTCCTGATGCGGTGTCGACGGCAAGAGGTGATTCAATAGGAGGCGGAAGATCGCCCCAGGCGATGTCGATTTCCCCGGAACCGCGGCCAAAGGGGCCACCCACTCGAATGAGATACGTTTGGCCCGTCACTCCGGCAAAGCTGCATTGGCTGGTCTGTCCGCAGGGACCTTCGTCGTTGCTGCACGCCAGCAAGGTGCCACCGCAGCTGTCGTACACCGCAATTCGAGTGTCAAAATCAGCGTGGTTGCAGGTGGAGACCACCACGCCGTTGTCTTGGAACGGGGTGTGTCTGAACCACACGTCTCCCACAAACGCGATGGCGGTGGCTTGATCGCCGCATGAAGTGATCAACGGTGGTCCGTCGGTGTCGCTGTTCAAGCTGGTGAAGGGAAACCGGCCCAATTCCAAGGGGCGAGCATTTTCACAGCGGTCGTTGCTCGGGATGGCCCCGCAGAATTCTCCGGCCAAGGCGATGCAATCCAGCCCCCATTCGTCGGTGCAACATGCCGGGTTGATTTCGCAGACGGTCACGCAGCAGTCGAGGTCGTCGCACCCAGGACCATGAGGATCCGCGCAAGCTCCGCCACCACCGCAGGCTGGGGGGGGAGGAGGCGGGGGTGGGGTGTAGTTGCCTTGCTGAACGGTGCCGCCAAAATTCACCGTCGTCTGCAGCGACACACTCAGTCCTGCCGGAAGAGAATCCGGAGGCACCTCGGAGTTGATCGAGCCAAGGGCGATATCCCGCATGGTGACGTTGCCGTTGCCGATATCAAACGTGGCGGCGTAACCGGGTGCGGTTGGGGTGGAGATGGATCCGCTCGATTCAAAGAGCGTGCTGGAGAACACGTAGTCTGCTTCCAACAGCCAGTTGGCATCAAAGTTGGCTCGGCCTCCACCATCCAATCCCCCCAAGGTTGGGTTCAACAGGTTGGCGCGGATGTTCCGCAATTGCACAGTGACATTCAGGCATCCAAGAGGTCCGCAAAAGAAGTCGTACTGCAAATCGGTGTCGGTGAAGAACCACTGCGCGCTGTCGATGCGGATCAAGCTGAATGGCTCTGCGTTCGGGCCCATGGCAATATTCGATCCTCCGCCAACCCCAACGTTGGCGGACGCGCTTTGGACATCGGCATCTCCAAAGCCATCGATCGCGATTTGAAGGGTGAGGGTTCCGGACGAACCCCCGGGCACGCCGAGGTTGGCAGGCGTTTCCAGAAGCAGGCAGGCGGCGAACATCGTCAACATGGCTTCCAAAAATACTCGCAGGGGCCGATATGGCCCTCAAATTCCCCCACAAACTGTTTAAATGTGGTACCGAGGGGTGAATTTGACTCATTTTTAACCGCGCACCGTCTGATATGCGTTACTTTTTTCCTTGGAGATTCATCTCCGGAGGACAATGTCATGAACGTTTCGCTTTTGCGGGAGAGAGAGAACTCCCTGCGGGGAGCAAACGGACGACTGGCCTTGGCAGCATTGCTGATCACCAGCGGAGTTGCCCACGCAGATTTGGACTATTCCAACAGTTTCGATGCGCCAGACCTGCCAGGCTACGGCGGTGACATGTACGGAGCCGCCCAGATCGACAATGCCTTCGCTCAGAGCGATTTGAAATTGGTGTCCGATGGCCAGTCTGGCTCGTGGGGCACTTGGGTGGGTCCCAAAGTCTGGGGCAACTGCACCAGCTTTACCGCTTCCTTTGAAGCCAGCTTTAAGAACGGAGACGGTGGACCCGGCGACGGATTCTCCTTCTGGTTTGGCGACATGGAAGGTGTCACTGATTTCAGTGGCGGTGAGCAAGGCTTGAACTCCATACTGAACGCCGACCGCGGGATCACCGCGAGCTTCGTGTCCTATCCCGGGGCGAACCCAGGGGTGTATGCCAAGCAAGGTGTCACCACGTTCGCTTCGAATGGATTGGGATATGACCCCATGACCTACAACGGTCACCAAGAGGCCAAAGAAGACAGCGGTCATGCTCGCTTCCGGGTGGAATGGGACGTCAACACTGGCATGCAGATCTATGTGGGTTGGTCATTTATGGCCGAAGAAGTGCTTTGGGTGGATGCCCAGGGCATTCGACCCACCGACGTCGACAACTGGACCTTCGGATTCTCCGCCCGCAATGGCGGCATCAACCAAGACGTCTTCATTGACAACTTGGTGATCACCGCCGTCCCTGCACCTGGCGTGGCGATTGCTCTCGTTGGGTTGGTTGGTATGGGCCGCGGTCGCCGACGCGACTGATCGTCTATACAGGTCAAGATTTTCAGGAAGCCCGCCGGAAACGGCGGGCTTTTTTGTGTTATGCACATGGGGTTCGCAACCACCCGGCGGGTTAAGATTGGGGTTATAAAAGCATTCCGGAGGATGAAATATGAAATCAGTAATGGTGTTGGTGTTGGCAGGTTCAG
>CALDQF010000163.1 GCA_937911845.1 uncultured Phycisphaera sp.
AGTTGGCTTGCCCCCGAGGGCCGCTTGCAGACCATTCAAGATGGCATCACCGATCGGCTACAACGCAACGACGATTCGATTGCCGCCCTTCAGACTCGGATCCAAGCGGAGCGGGAGCGATTGCTGCGAGAGTTCTATGTCATGGAACAAACATTGTCCCGCCTGCAAAGCCAATCAAACGCCTTGGCTGGACTGGTGGTGTTGCCCCAAGGTTCACCAAGATAATTTCTTCGATTGGCGAAGGCCAGCTTGGTCTCGTGAAGGTTCACGTTGGGACTGGTCTGAGGCCGATGGAAGAATGTGAATAATTCTGCAGCTCAACGACATTGGCTTCGAGAACGTGTGATGAATGCATCGCCGATCGATCTTCGACTCATGTTGTTGGATGGGCTGATGCGCCGGATCGATGAAGCTGGCGTCGCGCTCCACGATTCTCAAATCGCAGTGGCGTTGGAAGCATTTGCCAAAGCTCGGGCCATTGCCGAAGAGCTCGAATCTGCTATCAGTGAGGACGGCGGGTCAGACCTGGCCAGCCAGATGCGCCATCTGTATGCCTACCTCCACCGATTGTTGGTCGAAGCTCGCGTGGAGCGATGTCACACCAAGCTTGATGAGGCGCGGCGTCTGGTCGAATTTGAGCACGAAACATGGAGCATGCTCAATCAAAAGCTTGTCGAGGGCGATGAGCAAGATGACGGCAGCCTCAGCCGCACCGCTTGATCAAGACAGGTGGGCTTAAAGGAGTCAGAACCCTCGGGGGGGGTTACTGGTCGTGTCCACTGGAGTCTGGGAGTTTGTGCCCGGCATCTCGAAGTGTCTTTTCGCGTGATGCCAGTTCCAAATCGTGATCGACCATCATGCCGGCCAATTCTTCGACACAGGTTTGTGGTTCCCAGCCAAGTTGATTTTTCGCCTTGGTGGGATCGCCGAGAAGCTGCTCGACTTCAGCTGGTCGGAAGTATCGGGGATCAATTTCAACAAAGTCGGTGTAGTCCAAGCCAACGTGCTCGAAAGCCAACTCGCAGAAGCGTCGAACCGGAATCATTTGCCCGGTGGCGATCACGTAATCGTCTGGTTGGTCTTGCTGAAGCATGCGCCACATGGCTTCGACGTAGTCCCCGGCAAATCCCCAGTCCCGCTGCGCGTCGAGGTTGCCAAGGAACAACTTGTCCTGCAGGCCCAGCTTGATGCGTCCAACAGCCCGGGTGATTTTTCTTGTGACAAATGTCTCACCTCGTCGTGGGGACTCGTGGTTGAACAAGATGCCACATGAGGCGTGCATGTCATACGACTCGCGGTAATTGACGGTGATCCAGTGCCCAAATACTTTGGCGCAACCGTACGGAGAGCGCGGGTAGAAGGGGGTGCTTTCGCGTTGGGGGACTTCTTGCACCAGACCAAACATTTCAGATGAAGATGCTTGGTAGAAACGGATCTGCTCACCACTTTCGTCCTGGTACACACGGATGGCTTCCAGAAGTTTGATGGGTCCCATCGCCACGGTGTCCACGGTGTACACCGGCATATCAAATGACACGCGGACATGAGACTGGGCACCAAGGTTGTAGACCTCGCTGGGCTTGATGCGGGTCAAAAGGTTTTGCAAGTTGCCAGCGTCGGTTAGATCTCCATAGTGGAGGTGCAGCTTTTGACCCTTGTGGTGGGGGTCTTGGTACACGTGATCAATGCGACCGGTGTTGAAGCTCGAAGCCCGACGGATCAGGCCGTGGACCTCATATCCTTTGCTCAGCAGAAGTTCGGCAAGGTAAGAACCATCTTGGCCGGTGATACCTGTGATGAATGCAATGCGGTCGCTCATTGGGGTCTTTCTGGTTGAACGGGTGATCCGTAGAATCAACCATCGACCAGATTGGGTCCAGACTTGGCACGGAAGTTCTCCAAATTTCTTTCGCCGGTAATGATCGATTTCTCGGGTTCCGAGAGAACCAACCCCGGTGGCATGCCGATACAGAAACGATGTCTTTCGATTTGAAGAACAAACGCGTGGTGGTCACCGGGGGGGCGGGCTTCATGGGTCGCTTCGTCTGCGACAAAGTGGCACAACGGGGTGCTGCAGAAGTGATTGTGCCGCGGAGAGCGGAATTTGATCTAACCACCGAATTCGCTGTAGAACGGTTGTACGCCACGGCAAAGCCAGATGTGGTCATTCATTTGGCTGCCGAAGTCGGGGGGATCGGGGCGAATCGGGACAATCCCGGACGGTATTTCTATGCCAACATGGCTATGGCCTTGCACCTCATTGAACATGCGCGTCGAATTGGCCTCCCGAAGTTTGTTCAGGTCGGCACAATTTGCGCTTACCCCAAGCACACCCCCGTTCCTTTTAAAGAATCAGATCTTTGGGAGGGGTATCCAGAAGAAACCAATGCTCCATATGGGGTAGCCAAAAAAGCAGCCATGGTCATGCTGGATGCGTACCAAAGGCAATATGGACTTTCAGGGGCGTATTTGCTCCCGGTGAACTTGTATGGCCCTTGGGACAACTTTGATCTTCACACCAGCCACGTGATCCCAGCCTTGATCCGGAAGTGTGTGGAAGCTCGTGATTCGGGGCAAGATCACATTGAATGTTGGGGCACCGGGTCGGCTTCACGAGAATTTCTTTATGTCGAAGACGCGGCCGAGGGGGTGGTGCGGGCCACTGAGGTTCTCGATGAGCCAATTCCGGTGAACCTCGGCACCAACATGGAAATCACCATCAAGGATCTGGTCGAACTTATTGTCAAACTGACAAACTTCCAAGGGGAGATCCGCTGGGACAGCAGCAAACCAGACGGGCAACCCCGACGGTGTCTTGATGTCTCCCGCGCTCAGGAGCGGCTGGATTGGAAAGCCCAAGTTGGCTTTGAGGATGGATTGAAGCGCACGATTGCTTGGTACGAAGAGCATCGTGACGCCGTGGTTTCCGGTGGCGGTCGGGCATAAGGTGCGGTCGTTGCGCGTTTTGATGATCAATCAAGTCTTTTACCCAGATGTTGCAGCAACAGCGCAGCATGCGCACGACTTGAGCCGTTCACTGGTGGCATCCGGACACGAGGTGTCGATCATCGCTTCTCGGGCACTGTATGGACAAAAAGGGGCCGCACTCCCCGCGTATGAAGAGATTGACGGAATCAAGGTGCACCGTGTCGGTCGCAGCTTTTTTGGCAAGTCATCCATCGTGGCCCGGCTTTTTGATTTTGCTTATTTCTATTTTGCCGCAGCCGTGAAAGCTTTGATTCTCCGAAGGCACGACGTCTCAATTTGTTTCACCACGCCGCCATTTATTTCTCTATTGGGTTGGTTCCTACGTTGCGTTAAAGGGACGAAAATGGTGTACTGGGTTATGGACCTTTATCCCGATGTTCCCGTCGCATGTGGTGTCATGAACGAAGGATCTTTGGCCACCAAATTTTTCGAGTCAATCAATCGATTCTGCTTGCGAAAATCTGATGCGGTGGTGGCTTTGGGCCGTTGCATGCATGAGCGCATCTTGCGAAAGTCAATAGACCCAGAACGCGTCCACATCATTGGTGTTTGGACTGATTCTGAAGAAGTAAAGCCGGTTCCACGGTCAACCAATCGTTATCGAGAAGAATGGGGGATTGGCGATCGTCTGCTGGTGATGTACTCCGGGAACTTTGGACTGGGCCACGACGTTGACACATTTCTTGCCGCGGCAGAGTGCCTGGCGGAGGACGACCGAATTCGATTTGCGTTTGTGGGTGGAGGGAAAAAGAAGAGCACTGTGGAGGCCTTCGTTCGTGATGCTGGGCTCGCCAATGCCGTTCTGGCGCCGTACCAGCCACGTGAACAACTGGACGAACTGCTCAGCGCGGGCGACTGCCACTTGATCAGTTTGTTGACCGGGGCCGAAGGGGTCATGGTCCCTTGCAAACTTTTTGGTGTCTTGGCCGCCGGGAGACCGGCTCTCTTTATTGGATCTTCTCAAAGTGAGATTGCCCGCGTTATTGATGAGGAAGGTTGCGGCGCCACCATCGACCAGGGGGATGTTGGGGCCTTGGTAGAGGCCATTCAATGTTATGCAGAGACTCCACAGTTGCTTCAGTCGCAAGGTAACGCGGGGCGAGATGCGTTGGTTCGTACTCACGCCGCTGTGCACAGGTGCGCGGCTTGGGAGCGCTTGCTTCACAGTGTTGTTAACGATTCAGAACAGAATGGGGCTGAATGATGGCAAGCAACAAAATGACACATACATCACGGGGCGTTGATCGCGGAGGTCATGCGAAAAGTAGTTTTCCGATGTCACAACGTCTCTCTCGGCAAGTCTGGAAAGTTTGTTCCATCTTGATCACGGTCTCACCGCGTCCATTCCACGCGTGGCGTCGATTTGTACTCAGATGCTTTGGGGCGAAGCTTCATTCGACCGCCAGGATTTACCCTGGGGTTCGTATTTGGCACCCGGCTCAACTGATCATGCACGCGAAGTCCTGCTTGGCAGAACGCGTTGAGGTTTACAACCCAGGAGTGGTGGAGATCGGTGCAGGCGCAACTATCAGCCAAGGCACTTGGCTTTGTACGGCCAGCCATGACTTTGATGATCCTGAGCATCCACTTGTCACCGCTCCCATCAATATTCGTCGTGGTGCGTGGCTCGCGGGCGACGTATTTGTTGGTCCTGGGGTGACGGTAGGCGAAGAAGCCGTGGCCTTGGCCCGAGCGGTGGTGGTGAAAGACGTTGGACCTTCTGATGTGGTTGGTGGCAACCCTGCCAAAGTGCTGCGAAAGCGAGCTCTGCCATGAACGGGAACATCGACGTATTGATTATTGCCCACAACGAATCGCAGAACATCACGCACTGCTTGCAGAGCCTGCAGGGTTGGGTGCGCAAAATTTATGTGGTTGACTCAGGATCCACAGATGGAACCCAAGACATCGCTCAATCCTTGGGGGCAGAAGTTGTGCACCATGATTGGCCTGGGTACGCAAGGCAGCGAAACTGGGCCCTGTCTGAACTGGATTTTTCTGCGCCTTGGACCCTTATTCTCGACGCCGATGAGGTTGTTCCAGAAGATCTTCGAGCGGAACTGACGGCAATATCTGACCGCCCTTCCGATCAAGTTGAAGAATCAGGGTTCTACATCAACCGTCTGACTTGGTTTATTGGGAAACCCATTCGCCACTGTGGGTACTTCCCGTCGTATCACCTTCGACTCATGAAGAGTGGGCGAGGCCGTTATGAAGACCGGGAAGTCCACGAACATCTCGTATTGGATGGCAAGGTGGGGCGTATTGAAACCCCGATGCTTCATGATGATCGACGGGGTTTGGAGCACTATGCGGCGAAGCACAACCGATACTCCACTCTTGAGGCGTACGCGCTGTCCCGCGAGCTGTCTCAGTCCACTGCTGAATCAGAGGTGGTTGAACCCTCCGCTCGAAGACGCCGTTGGGCCAAGAGGAATATTTTGGCCCGAGTCCCAGCACCAGGGATTCTTCGATTCATCTACATGTACATCTTTCGGTTGGGTTTGTTGGATGGCTTTGTTGGGTTCCACTTCTGCAGGTTCATTGGCGCGTACGACGATTTGGTGGCAATGAAACTTCATGCGATTCGGAATGGGCACGACCCTGCTCCGAAGCCAGCCAGCCGTGATCAATAGACAGAAGATCACTGTCCTTCGCAAAGCCATTTGGATATGCTTTTCCTGTCAAGTTGCTTAGGGTTCAGCTGTTTTTCGAATCTCTTCAACGATGATCTTTGGACCTCACCAAGATGCTGAAGCTTCATAATTCGCTGAGCCGAACCGCCGAACAACCGGGCACGCGGAACCCATCCGGGCCCATCACCTTTTACACGTGTGGACCAACCGTCTACGACGTGGCCCACATCGGGAACTTCCGATCCTTTTTGAATGCAGACCTCCTCCGTCGCACACTGGAATTCTTCGGCCATGAAGTCATCCATGTCATGAACATGACGGATGTCGGCCACATGACCGAAGACAGTTCGGCCGATGGGGGTGGTCAAGACAAGATGGAAGTAGCAGCCGTAAGGCTGAAAGAAGCCAAGAAGACAGGTGCACTCCCGGAGGGGGTGGAGGTTGACGCCAACGATCCGTACGCCATTGCCGACTATTTTTCCGAACGCTTCCTTGACGATGCCAGAGCGCTCGGCCTTCGGGTGGTTTTCGATGCCGAGGAATTCCCAGAAAGAATGCCGCGGCCTACAAAGTACATACCGCAGATGATTGCCTTCATTCAGCGGTTGATTGAAAGAAGCCATGCTTATGTCGCTGAAGATGGCGTGGTGTACTTCGATACCCAATCTTTTCCCGACTACGGCCAGTTGTCTGGGAACACCCTTGACACGATTCGTTCCGGCGAAGGGGGCCGCGTCGATAGCCAGACCCAACAAGTGAAAAAGCACCCGGCTGACTTCATGCTTTGGAAGCCAGACCGTCAGCATTTGATGCGGTGGGATAGTCCTTGGGGGGAGGGGTATCCAGGTTGGCATATTGAGTGCAGCACCATGGCCATCGAATTGCTCGGTGAAGAAATTGATATTCACTCGGGAGGAGAAGACAACATCTTCCCCCATCACGAGTGCGAGATTGCTCAGTCACGATGCTTTACTGGTCGCGAGTACTTTGCCCGTCATTGGTTCCATACGCGGTTCTTGATGATTGAAGGTGCCAAGATGTCCAAGAGCGCTGGCACCTGTTACGTGCTCGAGGATCTTCTCGAACGCGGGTCTACTCCAGCGGCCGTCCGATTGGAGTTGTTGCGTACCCACTACCGCAGCAACGCCAACTTCACTTTTCAAGGTTTAAAAGATGCTCAACGCATGATTGAGCGCTGGAAGCGCATGGAAGCTTGGCTGATCAGTCACGCTTCAATGGAACGCCCGGGCCCCGGTCCCGTGGAGTTGGGCCTCGAAGCATTCTCAGAAGCCATAGGCCATGATCTCAACGTAGCCGGTGCGATTGCTGCGTTGAATGGTGCTTTGGCTGGCATCCCTTTCGAAGCTCAATCCACACCGGCCTTCTCTGGTGATGCGGAAGGTTCTGGAACTTGGGGAGATGACCTCGCAGCTTTGCACAAAATGAATGCCGTTCTGGGTGTCCTTGATCTGGGATGCGAACCCGCTCGCGCTGCGGGCGGTATGGATGAAGCGGCCATCGAAGAAAAACTGGTCGCCCGGGCTGAGGCCAAGGCCAGTCGTGATTTTGCGGCCGCTGATGCCATACGTGATCAACTGATCGCGGCTGGTATCGTGATCAAAGATGGTCCGGATGGGACCACATGGACCAGGAGTGTTGGCTGACTTGGCGCCGCCAGTCTTGGGACTGACCGGAGCCATCGCCGCTGGGAAATCTGCAGCCGGCGACCTTTTGGGTTCGATGGGTTGTGTGGTCAGCCGCTCGGACGAGCATGCTCACGAAGTGTTGCGTGATTCTGAGGTCGTGGAGACCCTTGTGGGCTGGTGGGGGACCGACATCCTGGACGCCGAGGGCGTGGTGTGTCGACCAGCGGTCGCCAGGCGTGTTTTTGGCGACCCTGCAGAACGAGATCAGCTTGAGGCTTTGGTTCATCCCCGAATCCATGTGCTCCGAGAGGCCTGTTTTGCCCAGGCCACGCCGGCAACCAAGGCCTTGGTGATCGAAGCGCCTTTGCTGTTTGAGGCGGAAATGGATGTGAATTGCGTCCAAACCATCTTTATTGATGCAGCGAGGCCTCTTCGGTTGGCCCGTGTCGTAGAGCGCGGTTGGGACAGCGACGAACTCGATCGGCGAGAGTTTGCTCAGTGGTCACTTGACTTGAAGCGACAGAAAGCAGATCATGTCATTCTGAACGAGGGCTCTCTTGATGAGTTGCGTTTGCAACTTGAGACCATCCTCTCTCACCTGATTGCATCCGAATAATGGTGTCTTCGATTTCGAAGCTCCTGCTGCGAGATGTCATTTTCTGTCCGTCTCTCTCGCCACTGGGAAAAAGTGGCTCCAGGACCCTGATCCATGTCAACCGAAGCGCCAAAGTCCGGCCAACGCCGCCGTCGTCGTCGTAAGAAGTCCAGTGGCGATCGCGCCGCCGCCGCCGCCGTAGCCACGGTGGAAATTCTGCCCGGAATGATCCCCGACGAGGACACCTTGGCCGAAGGTATTGAAGCACTTGAAGCAGCGCTGAAAAAGAAGAAGCAGCCCGAGCGTCCAGTGCTTGCGGCCTTGCAGGCGTTGAGCAGTCGGGATCTGATCGAACAGGCTAAGGCGCTGAGTATTGATGGTGCCAACACGATGCCGCGCTCGAAATTGGTTTTTGAGCTGATGCGGTCTGCAGCCGGCAAAGATCGGTTTGCCAAAGTCAGTGGCATCTTGGACATCATGCCGGATGGCCACGGGTTCTTGCGCACCATCGCGTACTCGTTCTTGCCTTCTGCTGATGATGTTCATGTCTCGGCGGCATTCATCGAGGAGTTGGAACTTCGACGGGGGCAGGAGATTGAAGGTTGGGCACTCGCCCCGGAGGAAGACCAACAAGGTTGGTTCAGCCTGCTTCAGGTAGTGCACGTCAACGGTGCCGCGGCCGAGACAGCGGTGGAACTCCCGGTCTTTGAAAACTTGGTGCCATTGCACCCAGACCGCCGAATTGTGCTGGAAACCCAGCCTGACATTATTGAGACTCGAGTGGTCGATCTTGTCGCACCCATGGGGTTCGGACAGCGCGCTCTGATCGTGGCCCCACCCCGGACTGGTAAAACGGTATTGCTGCAAAAGATGACTGCCGCGATCTGTGACAACCACGATGACGTTGACATCATGGTGATGCTGATCGATGAGCGTCCCGAAGAAGTCACAGATTTCCGCCGCAATACTCCTGGTCGGGTTGAAGTGGTGGCCAGTACTTTCGATGAAGACGCCAAGCGTCACATTCAGGTGGCCGAGTTGGTCATGGAGACCGCGCGTCGCCGCGTTGAATGTGGTCGGCACGTGGTGGTGCTCCTCGACTCCATCACCCGCCTCGCTCGTGGTTACAACAACGCAGGTGCCGGTTCTGGGAAAATTGGCACCGGTGGTGTCGACAGTGGCGCTTTGATTCGCCCAAAGAAATTCTTTGGCTCGGCCCGAAACACCGAGGACGGTGGATCTCTCACCATCATTGGTACAGCCTTGGTGGAGACGGGTTCTAAAGCAGATGAAGTGATCTTTGAAGAGTTCAAAGGTACCGGTAACAGTGAACTGCACCTGACCCGGAAGTTGGTTGAAAAGCGGGTCTGGCCCGCGATCGATATTCCTGCGTCAGGCACCCGCCGTGAAGAGTTGCTGCTCGATCCTCGTGAAATGGAATTGGTCGGGAAGCTGCGTAAGGTTGTGAGTGACCTCTCGGTGATCGAAGCCATGGAACTGCTTCGAAGCCGCTTGGCGAAGAGCAACTCCAATGCCGAATTCCTGGTCGGAATGGGCGTCGGTTAAGTGCACTTTTTTAAGCTCCTTGAGGCTTACGGTATGCTCAAAATCATGGAACCTTGCATGTCACTCTCCGGTCGCCGGCGGTTCAGTCGCGCTTTCACCATCGTTGAATTGCTCACGGTGATGGCGGTCATCGCCATTCTTTCTGCAATCTTGTTGCCGGTTCTAGGCGGCGTCCTGCGGAGCGGGGAGCAGGCTGAAAGTCTGAATCGCATGCGACAAATCGCACAGTGGATGCAGCTTTACGCTCAGGATTCGAACGATGTGGTGCTGCCATCTCGGTTTGACTACCGCGGACAACGGTTTGCGGGCAAAGTGGCTTCACTTCCCAACAACCGGTTTACAGAGTTTGATGTTGAGCCATCCGCTGGCCGAGGCACTTGGGCCGACATTCTTTGGGTTCGAAATTGTCAAGCTGAAGCGGACTACGTGACCTCTCGCCGCGACCCGTTGGACACTTCGGACCCACAACTTTTTCGGGTTCGGGCTCCAGATTCCATGGTGTGGAATGATCCCTCGGACGCGCAAGATCAAGGGTTTGGCACGTTACCGGACTGGGACGAAAATCCACTCCGTTCAAAATCAAACGACGTGAAGACCAGTCCAAATTCGGTGGGCCTGACTGCTCCAGTACCGTACGGTGCCGGGGCGGGTATTCAGGATGTTGGGGCCCCGGGGTATTTCGCCGCCAATGATTGGTTCCGTTGGCTTCCCGATCCAGATTTGGATGGTGAACCCTGGGCGATTGCAGGTGCCATTGCCTCGGAATCGCATCAGGAATGGCAACGTTATTGGACCTTCAGCCAATTGGGAAATACCTCAAAAAGCATGTATTTGGTGGATTCGTGGCGGGGAGAGGTCATTGCGGACTCCTCATTGGCTTTTGACATGATGTCCAGCAATTTTTTCGCGGGCCAAGTGGATTTTCGCTACGAGCCAACGTGTCTCATGCTTTTTCTTGACGGTCATGCGGAAACCATCGCTCCTTTTGATGATATTGAGGAACTGGAGGGGGTTCGCGGTCAAGTCAACCCACCGGCCAACCCAAACGACTGGGATCTAGGGCGTGGGCTCTGGATCCGTCGCCTGGTTGAGGGGTATTGATTTTTTCAAGATGTTGCCAACGTCGCCTGACTTGGTACAATGACTCTTCGCCCTCACCTCGGTGGGGGCGGTTGTCACTGATGGGCCATTGGTCCAACACCGCCGCCGTAGCTCAGTGGTAGAGCGCTCCCTTGGTAAGGGCGAGGTCGTGGGTTCAAATCCCATCGGTGGCTTGTCATCGGGTTCGCAGGATGCGTCCCCCCACTCGAACGGATTCGTGAACGGGATTGCGGCTTTGGTGGCCGTTCCCGGTTCGAGATCTTCAAACCGGGTCCGAGTTGGACCCCTCACGATGGAGTCATCCCGGAAATGGCTAAGGAAGAATTTAAGCGGGGTAAGCCGCACGTCAACATCGGAACCATTGGTCACATTGACCACGGTAAGACCACTCTCACTGCTGCGATCTGCTGCCGACAGGCGCATCGCTTCCCAGAAGAGTCAGATGCTCGCGCGTTCGATCAAATCGACAACGCGCCCGAAGAGAAAGCTCGTGGTATCACCATTGCGACTTCTCACCAGGAGTATGTGACCGAAAACCGTCACTATGCTCACGTCGACTGCCCCGGTCACGCTGACTATGTCAAGAACATGATCACCGGCGCGGCCCAGATGGACGGCGGCATTTTGGTGGTGGCTGCGACCGACGGTCCAATGCCCCAAACCCGTGAGCACATCTTGCTTGCCAAGCAAGTTCAGGTGCCTGCCCTCGTGGTTTTCCTCAACAAGTGCGACATGGTCGATGACGAGGAGCTCTTGGAGCTCGTCGAAATGGAAGTTCGTGAACTGCTTTCCAGCTACGACTTCCCCGGCGACGATCTGCCCATGATTCGTGGTGCCGCTCGTCCTGCTTTGGACGACCCAACCAACGACGACAACAACAAGTGCATCGACGAACTGATGGCTGCTTGTGACGAGTACATTCCTGAACCCCCACGTGAGACCGACAAAGACTTCCTCATGCCAGTGGAAGACGTCTTCTCCATTAAGGGCCGGGGTACTGTGGTGACCGGCCGTATTGAGCAGGGCATCGTCAACGTCGGTGACGAAATTGAAATCATCGGTCTCGGCGACGACAAGAAGACCACCGTCACTGGTGTCGAAATGTTCCAGAAGATCCTCGACGAGGGTCGTGCTGGCGACAACGTCGGCGCACTGCTTCGTGGTGTTGAAAAGGACGACGTCCAACGCGGTCAAGTCCTCTGCAAGCCAGGCACCATCAAGCCTCACACCAAGTTCAAGGCTGAGGTCTACGTGTTGACCAAAGAAGAAGGTGGTCGTCATACCCCATTCTTCTCCGGCTACGCCCCCCAGTTCTACTTCCGCACCACCGACGTGACCGGAAAGTTGGACCTCATCGGTGCTGAAATGTGCATGCCCGGTGACAACGTCCAGATGGCCATTGACTTGGGCGACAAGCCCATCGCAATGGAAGCTGGTTTGACCTTCGCTATTCGTGAAGGTGGCCGAACCGTTGGTTCGGGCCGGATCACCGAGATCGTCGAGTGATCTTGAATTGACTTTTGCTGGGGATCGGCGATAGCCGATCCCCAGTCTTTTCCTTCCGTAAGACTGGAGCTCAACCTTGGCCAAAAAGACGGACCGTGAATACGTATGGCTGCAGTGCACCGAAACTGGTGACCTCAACTATCGCACGCAAATCCGCGTCAAGGGCGGTATTGATGAGAAGGTCAAGGAGGGCTTTAAAAAGTTCTGTCCTCGTCTTCGCAAGCACACCCTCCACAAGATCAAGCGGAAATAACACTTTTGGGGCACTTGGAAGTGTCCTGTTCTGACAACCGCCGCCTTGGTGGCGTCCATACGCCAGTAGCTCAGTTGGCAGAGCGACGGATTCCAAATCCGTAGGTCGAGTGTTCGAGTCACTCCTGGCGTGCTCTCCAGACCGGAGTTAAGCCTATGCAAATCTACAAAGCTGAAGAAGGATTCTGGACCCGCGTGATGAGTGCCATTGCGTATGGTCTGGTCGTTGCCATGGGTGCAGTATGGCTGTTTGGCGCATTGGCTTCTGGTCCTCGTATCGAAGGTGTGGAGCAGGTCTGGGTTCAGGCTGCTGGCAGCCTTCTTTTCTTGATCCCGCTTTCCCTTGTTGTTGCCCGTTACCTCGCCTTCCATCAAAAGTTTGTTGATTTCTTGATTGCAACTGAAGTGGAAATGCGAAAGGTCAACTGGTCCACCCGACGTGAAATCTTCGGTGCGACTCGAGTTGTGATCGGCCTCACTCTTTTGGTGGCCGCTATCACCTTCGTGGTCGACAAGGGGTTCCAATTCTTGTTCCAGCAAGTTGGTGTGCTCGAGAAGATCGCCTGATTTCTGGCTGAAAGATTCCCCATGACCGAAGAAGCAGACGCTGTCACCCCAGAAGAAGATCGTCCGTTCGATCCCGCCTCCGATTTGCCGGCGTATCGGGAGGGCATGGATTGGTTTGTTCTTCGGGTGGCTTCAAATAAAGAAAACTCTGTTCGTGAGACCCTTCTTCGGAAGGTTCAGATCGAAGAGAAAGAATCTTGGGTTGGTCGCATTATGGTGCCCACCGAAAAGAGCCAGACCTTGCAAAAAGGCAAGCGTCGGGTGGTCGAGACCAAGCTGTATCCCGGCTACGTCTTCGTGGAAATGAAGTTGGAAGACGACGGTCGCATCCAGCAGGATGTTTTCTTCTTGATCAAAGAG
>CALDQF010000164.1 GCA_937911845.1 uncultured Phycisphaera sp.
GGCAGCCACATCACTGGCAGGACCTGCCAAAATCAGCGTTCGGTCTTCAGGCCCGGCCACCATCCGCAACACTTGCTGTTGGCGAACAGAAAGCACGCCACGAATCTGAGGAAGGATGTCAGAGGCCCGGACAGCGTCCAGCACGACGACTTCAATCGCTGGCGCCCCATTGTCTCGGGGCAATTGAACGTCGCCACCGTCATATGCAACAACGAGACCTGACAACTCTTCTAGGACGGCATCGTTTCCGACGACAAACAAACGATTTGTCGCGGCAATCGGAAGGAGTTTTGGACGCTTGTCCCTCGGCAGTTGGTTGACAAATGGACCCAAGGCACGGATGACGTCTTGGGGTCTGCTGTTTTCCAGAGTAAACGTACGGCGACCCGAACTTCGATCGGTAGGGATATCCAGCAAGCGAACCGCGTCTTCAAGTTTTGAAATCTGCGCCTCGTTGCCTTTGACAATCAGGCTGTTGGTCCGCGCGTCCGGGCTGAACGTGATCCCGGGGATCTGCTCGTCCTCCACTTTGACTTGCTTGCCCTTGGCATCAACCACATACTTCTCAACCCGCACCGCCAGCAAGGAACGCAGTGGCCCCATGATCGCTTCAGCGCCAACGTGTTCCAATTTAATGATGCGGACAATGCCATCGGTGTCTTGGGCATCAAAGGAGGCCACCATCCCAGCCAAACGGCGAACCTGGGAAGCCGTCTCCACAATGACCAAAGCATTTTGCTGGGGTAGCGCTGAAACCGATCCGTATCCCGCCACCAGTCCTTGAAGCTGTTCAACCAACGCGCTAGCCGATGCGATGCGAAGTGGAAGCACCAACGTCACCACTTCGTCATCCGTCACGGTGTCTGGCAACGAACCCACGAAAGTGGGGACATCACGCTTGGCCATCTCGGCAAGCGGCTGGAGGTACAGCATGTCCTCCCGGCGACGCAACATGACCCCTTTGGCCTGCAAGATGGTGTTGAGCACTTGCAGGCCATCATCGATGCCGTAGGTCCGATCGCTTTGGTATCGGAGGGTGCCCGCTGGCGGCGCGGCCTCCCACACCACCGGCAAACCGGCGGCGCGACCAAAGAAATCCACGACCTGTTCGAAGGTGGCTTCCTTGAAGGCGAAAGTGATGGTGGGCTCGGTGGACTCAGGCTGAACTGGTCCATCCTCGAGGGTGACCTGGTTCAACTTGGGGGCTGCCAGAAGCGGGCTGCTGACCACAAGCCCACCGAGGAGCAAGGGTGCTAAAAAACTGCGCGGTGATCCTGACAAAATCCACCTCCGTGTGGCTGCATCTGCCGGCTCCGCCGGCACATAGAGTCTATCGGACGATTGAGGATCAGCGAGGAATCACGCTGCCAATTTCAACACGAAGTTGGTCGTCGGCCCGCTGCAAAACCACCGCTTCCGACTCGATGCCAGCGATCAGTGCTTTGCCGATGCCAGCCCCCTCACGCAACACCACCGTCTCGCCATTGGGACGCACCCACCATGATTCCATGGCCCCCGCCAGTTCCGCGATTCCGGTGAGACGCCATTTGTCGTAAGGAAATGGTCGCCTCGAAGGCCGAGAAGGCCTTGGGGTGGACTGCTGCACCACGGCGGCGGGCACCGGAGGAAGCGCGAATGGATTGCTAAGGGCGAAGCCTGCAAACTGGGCCAAGGCTTCAGAAGATGCGTTTGAAGGCGTCGGCGCACCAGCGTCGGGGCCCAAGAGGAACATGGTGGTGCACCGAACCGCAAATCGCAATCGGGCCCCGTTGGCAACTGGATCCAACCGCACATCTTCAATCCGACAAGGCCACGTCTGCCCCCGAAGCTCGGTCAGGAGACTCAGAACGCGGCCCAGGGGAGCCACTCCACCAATTTTGAACTCGAGGGTGGCAAAATCAGGCTCGTCGCGGCGCTTTCGAAGCGAGGCTTGGGCCCTTCCCATGATGGACCGGGCCGGGGTCTCAACCGTGCGAGGCTCAGAAGTGGTCACGGTGGCCTCCACCACCTCGAGGGACTCGAGCAACCGGTTCAACTGCGTGCGCACCCGATGATCGACCGTTTCTTCATCGCCACCCAAACTCCGGGACCGAAGTTCATCGAGCGCTTTGCGGGCTTGACGTCCATTGCGGATTTCCTGACCAGCTTTCTCTAACCGTTCGCGATACGCCACGAGGTCGGCACGTGCTTCGGCCACCGGGCCCGCCCACCACGACCGGTACGCCCCGTACAGCAGTCCCGTGAGCAACAGAACGCCAAGAACAACGACTCGAGGATTCACGGGTCGCTCTCCCGGCCAAGTTCATAGGTGAAGGCTCGGGGAAGCCGTTTGCCTTTCGCTGCTTCCGCACCGCTGGTTTCGATGCGATAACGATCACCTTCGACCAATGCCGCGCGAATGTCGTCGGCGACTGATCGATCTTGGGCCTCTCCCGTCATCACAAATCGAAGCTGATACGAGCTTTTCCACTTCTGCTTGCCGGAGGCCTTGCTGTCGTAGACCACGCCGTCAAACGCCAAGAAGCCACGCCATGAACCCATGACCGCGCGACCATCGTCGGGGACAACTCCTGAAATAGCCTGCAATTCAGCAACGAAGTCAGGAGCAACCGAAAGCCATTCCTCCGCATGCCGGTAACGGAAGAGGTTTCGAAGTGCTTCACCCTCGGCTTGGGTTTGTTGGGGAAGCTCGGCACGAAGCAGATCTATTTGGGCCTGCAACTGCCTCACTTCTTTGTTTCCAGAAGACCAAATCCAACCAAACAACACCAAAATCACGCCCGCCAACAACATGCCGCGGCGTCGCAGCGGTGCGGCGCGATCTTCAGCAACCCGAGGATGCTGAAGATCAATCCGATCGTGGGAAAGCATATGGGCTCGGCCCAGGCCGACCAGCCCCCAAGGTGTACCGGCTGAGTGTTCAACATCTTCCGCCAATACCGTGTCGAGCGGGGCCACAACATGATGAACAGAAAGACCAAGAGCGCTGCGAAGTCGACCTACCAAGTGGTCGGCCAACTCTTGTGCGCCCGACACCACGATTTCTTCGACCGGGTTGTCTTCTGTCATACGCCAAGCTGATACCAGCCGAATCGTCTCGCGTTCCACGTCTTCAAGATCATCACTCGCAGCCCCCACGCGGTGAACCACGCCGTCGACCACAACAGCCAATGATGGTCCTCGGGTCAGATCGATGACAAGAGCAGGCGCGCCACCGGGCGCGGCCAAGAGATCTGGCAACCCAAGCACCCGGAGAGAAACCCCAGCAAGCTTTCGGCCAGAAGCGGTCGCCAACGCGTTACCGAATTCCATGATGCTTCCGTTCGCACCAACCACGATGGCAGTCGTGGTGGCTTCATGCGTTTGGATGGGTAAGCAATCGACCGCGGCACCGGCCTCATCCAAGTGGGCTTCTTGCAGCAACCGGAACCGAGCTACCGTGGGCAATTCATCGGGTTCGTTGGTTGGCAACTCCAAACGTCGCAGCACCGACTCTTCTCTTGGCAAAGCCAGGAGCAAGGAACCCGAAGGCTGGTCCGCAATTTCCGCGGCCAGTTGTTCCGCCGCATCCGCATCGGTGGGCGAAAAGGGTGGCAAGTCAAAGGTCTCGCCCAATTCAAATTGGGCTTGATCCTCAGGACCGTGCATATTGATGTGGATCCCACGCCCACCTTGTCGGCGTAACTCAAGAACCAGCAGCGAAGTTTCACGTCCGAATCGCACGATCGACATCCTACGCATTCGGCGGGCGACTTCGCGCTGGTGCTCGCAGGGGTTCCAAAGAAGGTTCTGGATCCGACGCCGCAGGTCTTTCCCGTCGAGGTCGAGTCCGAAGTCGCCGGGACGGCTTCACGTCGTTTAATGAATTGGGCGCTTCCGCGGCGTCTTTGGCACGCTGTTCCATCACTAGACCCTGCACCGTTGCATCCAAATTCAAGGAACGCCAAGAAGCCAAACTGGGGCGAGGGGTCCCCAAATCAACCACGCAGCAAATGCGGTCGGGAGGGGAGAGGAAATTCTCCTGATCTTCGCCCACCATCCCCAGCTCAAAATCTATACGCCACCGAAAAGATCGGGTGGTGAGATGCACCGCGCATTGATCGAAATCTTCGGCAGGAATGATGCCGCGCAGCACCGGCCAAACAATGGTGGATCGTTCCTGCTCCGTCAGACTTGATCGGACAGACACAATCTCGGCCGCGGCGCTACCGATACCTGGAATGGCGGCCAGCACCGTCTCCGACGCGGTGTTTACATCAATTCGGCCCCGAGCCACGTCGGCCTCGAAAGCAAATGCATCTAGGATTTCAACCCAATCCAGCACCGGAACATTGAACGATTGCAGCACACGAACCAGATCACCGGCATCTTGAGGCATTTGTCCCCGTGAGGACAGTTCGGACAATACATCGGAGGCCGCCTGGCCAAATCGTTCGGCCACCCGATCGGAAATATCATTGTTCCACTCGCTTCCCAATGAAAGACGCTGGCGGCCATCCACCTGAAGCTCCGGCTCTTCAGCA
>CALDQF010000165.1 GCA_937911845.1 uncultured Phycisphaera sp.
GGCCACGTTGTCTCGCATGCCTGGATCTTGGGGGAATCGCGAGTTCACAGCGCTGGCGATCATGCGGGAGCGAGCGTGGCTTGGGCTGGCAAGTCGGAGCCGCAAGGGGACCCGCTTGGTGGCTTCTCCGCCCCCGATGATTCTGGCCCGTGTGAGATCAATTAACTCTCGACCATCGCTCCCTCGAAGTGCGAAGGGATTCACAAAAAGTGGCCCCTTGCCTTCACCCAAAGCGTCTGCTTGGCGGGATCCTGTTGGGGGCAATCCGCTTCCCGAGGCTGGCCGCAAGTTGCAGGTGTACAGGCGTCCGCCGAGCAAACTCGTGGCGTCGGTTCGTGGATCGATGATCACTTCCAGATCGAACTGGGTACCTGGGGCTCTCTTTTGACGAGCATTTGACCCGGGAGGCAGTGTGCCACGCACGATGACCACTGCAGTTCGCGGGTCATTCAGCATTCGTTCTGGAGGTGGCGCGCTGCCTTGACTGCCCGAAGGGCCAATGCCTCTTCGAGTCATATCTGCGGACATGTGGGCTCTGAGATCTGGTGGCATCGTGGTGCAGCCGGTTCCGTCCAGTCCCACGACCAAGCCATACCCCTCAACAGCAACCGGCTCGAAACCCACCAAAATCGATTCTTGGGCGATCGTCCCACGCATCACTTGTGGAACATCCAGTCGGAAGTCTGCCCGGACCCGAGCTGCCGCCGGAGCGCTGTCTTCCAGTCGCTCCACGGTTGGTTGACAGGCCACCAATGACAGCCAGCCCAAGCTCAGGACCAAGAAGAGGTTCGGCAATGTCTTGCGTGCATTGACCATGAGTCCGCGCTGCTGGACTCGAACCAGCGACCTACTCGGTGTAAACGAGCCGCTCTGGCCAACTGAGCTAAGCGCGGTGAAAATGGAATTCTATATGGAACCCACCTCGGATTGGCGGACATCTTGCTCGAAGGCCAAGATTGCCCGTTTTCTTGAGAGCTGGGGGCCATTTGGATCCTCACCGGGGTATCCCCCCTAGACCAGTGGCGCCCACGACTCGATGGCAGGGGATGAGCAGAGGCACCGGGTTTCGGCGCATGGCTTGACCAACCGCACGGCTGGCTTTGGGGGAACCGGCCAATGTGGCCAGCTGCCCGTATGTTCGGGTTTCTCCCCAGGGGATCAAAGCGCAGGCTCGGCGCACCCGGCTGCTGAAATCCACACCTTTCGGAAGCCATGGTTCCACGTTGACCGGTACCCCAGTGCACCATCGCTCAATGGCGAGCACCAGATCTGGGTGGAGGCTGTCATCGACCTGTTCTTGAGTTGGAGGGGTGGTCTCCCAAGACACCTCAAGATTTTGATGCTTCTTGAGCACCATGGTCCCAAACGGGGTGGTGATTCTCCGAATTCGGATTGCTGGGGGGCTGGCGCTCACCGACTGACTTTGAAGTCCACCACCAGAGGAAGGTGGTCGCTGGCTTCGCGACGCAAAGAGTGCGGGAGCCAGGAAGGATCAACGTCTTGGGTGTCAAACACCACGGCCATCGTTGGACTCAATTGACGGCTGTGCAGGACGTAATCCAATCGGCCAGGCAAGAAAGTACTGGACTCGTTGTCCCAAGTGGCCGTGGTCGCTCCATCAGGCTGTCGCATGTCAATGGTGATCAAGCCAGATTCTTCGAGTCGCTGGAGCGGGATTTGGCTTCCCACAAGGTTCAGATCGCCGGCCAAGACCACTCGGTTGGACCGTCCAAGCCGTTTCGAAATGGCATCGCGCAGCTCTTCGGATTCGCTGATTCGTTTGGTGTCTTCTTTGGATCCGTCCCGGCCGCAGCACTTCAAGTGGGTCGCGATCAGCACGACAGGACCAGAGTCGGTTCGAATGGCCGCAGCCGCGGACCGGTTGGTGGCCACTGCGGACAATCCTGGTACCGAGGCAACGCGGTCACCTCGGATGGCAACAGCGCAACGGATCCGACCGCCTGCTTTTCCAACCTGAACTTTCCACCCACCGGTGACCGGCATGGCTTCTTCGAGCATGGCGACGATCTCATCCTCGTCCTGCTCGGTCATCATCTCTTGGAGCAAGATGGCATCTGGGGCAAGGGCGGCAAGCAACCGGCCCGCGGGCTTTCGCTCATCCAGAAGATTACCCCATTCCACATTCCAGTTCACCAGACGGAAGTCAACCTCAGCGGTGCGATCAAAGTCGGAGGATGGGGCCATGGTGGGCTTGGCCGGGGCAAACTTGGGCAAGCCGATCGTGAAGGATGGTGTTTCGTCAATCACTCCACCAGCGCTATCCAAGACCACCCATTTCAAAGTGGCAGAATTTCCACTCAAGAAGCCTGGGCGTCGTCCCACCGAGAATTCAAAAGCCCGGCCCGACGTGGCTGGTGCGGTGGCAATTCCAGCGGACCATGCGGGTTGCGTGCCATCCCCGACCCATGCGGCTTGGAACCTCTTGCCATCGGGCTTGAGCAGAGCGGCCCCCATCCCAGGTTTATTGGGGTCTTTGCGATCTGGACCGGGCATGGATAGCATCGCCTCAGTTCCAGGAAGACCGTGGCAGTTTGAACCACTCTGGGGCCGACCATCTGTGTCCATCACCAGCAGCAGGCGGTAGTCCATCGACTGCAAATTCAACATGGGGCCATCTTTCGCGCAGAGTTCGAGCCACAAATGAAGGGTATCCCCGTTGGCAGTCCACTTTGTAGCGCCCAAGTCTGGTCCGCCAGCAGCGGCGTCGAATGTGTCCACACAGATGGTCTTGGTGACATCATTCCAGTCGTTGAATTCACCATCCATCACGATGGAGTCGGCAGCAGCGAGTACAAGCAGTGGGAGCATGGGGATTTCCGGAGTGGGTTGAAGAATCGATTAATGGGGGAGGGGAAAATCGGCGCAGAGTGAACGAACTTCTTCTCGTACAGCCGCGGCTGCTTCGCCTCGTGAGGCAACCACCCGTTCGATCCAGTCAGCGACTTGTTGCATCTCGGCTTCACCAAGACCACGAGTGGTGGTCGCGGGTGTGCCGAATCTCAGGCCACTCGTGACCATGGGAGGGCGAGGATCGTTGGGTATGCCATTTTTGTTGACCACGATGCCTGCGTCACCCAGCCAAGCTTCCACTTCAGCGGCGGTAAGATCAGCATCTCGGTCTCGCAGGTCAACCAGCAGCAAGTGGTTGTCCGTGCCGCCCGAACAGAGACGGAAGCCGTGACCGGTCAGGCCTTTGGCGAGAGCCTTGGCGTTGGCGACCACTTGGGTCTGATACTCCCGGAAGGAAGGCTCGAGAGCCTCGCCGAAAGCTTGGGCTTTGGCGGCAATGACGTGCATCAAAGGTCCACCTTGGGAGCCAGGGAACACTTTTCGGTCGATCTTTTTTGCGATGGCTTCGTCATTGCTCAAGATCAAGCCGCCACGTGGGCCACGGAGTGTCTTGTGGGTTGTGGTTGTGACCACATCAGCGTGTGGGAATGGTGAGGGGTGGACACCAGCGGCCACCAGTCCGGCGATGTGAGCGATGTCGGCCATCAGATACGCGCCAACCTCGTCGGCGATTTCACGGAATTTCGCAAAGTCGATCACGCGTGGATACGCGCTGAAGCCGCAGATGATCATTTTGGGTTGACATTCCAACGCTCGGGCCCGGACGTGCTCCATGTCAAGCAATTCGGTGTTGGCATTCAAGATGTAATCGTGGATCTCAAAGAATGTTCCTGAGAAGTTTGGTTTCAATCCGTGAGAAAGGTGCCCGCCATGAGCGATGGGCAAACTCAGAACACGGTCGCCTGGTTGAAGCAAGGCCATGAACGCAGCAATGTTTGCGTTCGCGCCGCAGTGTGGTTGCACGTTCGCAAAATGACAGCCAAACAATTCTTTGGCTCGATCTCGAGCAAGGTCTTCGACTTGATCGTGGAATTCACAACCGCCGTAGTACCGCTTCCCGGGATAACCTTCGGCGTATTTGTTGGTCAGCCAAGACCCAGTGGCTTCCATCACGGCCTTGGAGGTGTGATTTTCACTGGCAATAAACTCAAGGGTTGAATCTTGTCTTTCCGCCTCTCGGTCGAGCATGGCGGCCAGTTGCGGATCTGTGGAACGAAGAGCGGACAATGGATCGGTGGTGGTTGCCATAGGTCTTTATTCTAGGGTCATGCCAAATTGATCGAAGTTCTGGCGGACGCCCTCATACAAAGCCGCGCAGACCGTTGATCCCAAATTCAAACTGGGACGGCGTGGTCCATCAAGCATTGGAAGCTTGAGCAAGGCCTCTGGGCCAAAGCGTGATTTGACCGTTTCAAGCACGCTGTCGGGAACTCCCTGCGATTCGCCCCCGAAGAGCAGGTGATCTCCGGTTTGCATCTGGGCTTGCCATGGCGTCGCCCCAGCCTTTGCGGTGAATAAAAAGAGGCGCTGCGGATTGGCTTTGTGCAGGTATGTCTCAAAATCGGCGTATTCCCGCACATCGAGGCGTCCCCAATAGTCAAGGCCGGCACGCCGTACGGCTTTTTCGTCAATTTCAAACCCAAGGGGGTGGATCAAATGGAGCACCCCACCTGTCACGGCCACGGTCCGACCGATGTTGCCAGTGTTGTTGGGGATCTCAGGGGCATGAAGGACGACGTGAAACATCGTGCCGTACTCTATGAGCCATGATGATTCCGCTGTTGGTCTTGGCCGCAATTGATCTGAAAGAGGTTCGCTCCACGGCGTTGGATTTCTTGCTCGACCGCCAGGAGAACAACATCGAATGGCCATACCGAGGGGTGTACCGGGTGCGGGGGGCTCAAGGCCTCGAAAATCCCATCGGGTACCGAGTGGGTGGTACGGCCATTGTGAT
>CALDQF010000166.1 GCA_937911845.1 uncultured Phycisphaera sp.
AGCGGGGACAGGATTCGAACCTGCGACCTCCGGGTTATGAGCCCGACGAGCTACCTGGCTGCTCTACCCCGCATCAGGTAAGAGGAGAAGTATAGCAAGATCAGAAAAAGCGTCAACGCCAAGGTAGGTTCACCCCCATGCGCATCGCGGTTGTTGACACCGAAACCAGCGGCACAGGCCCAGAGGACCGAATTCTTGAGTTCGCCTTGGTCATGATGGAACGCTGTGCACACCAAACGCGCATTGTCTGGGGCCACAGCGCTCTGCACGACGAAGGGCCGCCCTCGACACCCGAAGCGTTCGCCATCCATGGCATCACAGATGAGCAGCGTCGTGGGATGGTGGTGCCACCGGAGATGATGGATCACCTCAAGGGCGCAGATCTTGTCGTGGCCCACAACGCCTCATTCGATCGGGCAATGCTGCGCCGGACCGCCACGTGGACCAATGACCTTCCTTGGCGCTGCTCCGTACGCCAAATCAAATGGCGCAGAGAAAATGTCAGCTTTGTGGGGCTGTCCAGCTTGCTGGATCGCTACAAGATCCATCGCAACATCGGACACCGCGCTCTGGACGACGCACTAGGCCTGGCCAAAGTCATGCTTCTCCGCGACCACACCGGCAACATGTTTCTTGACCAACTGGTTGCAACCGGCGATCTGAAGCAAAATGCCTAAGATGTCTCTGGAGTCCAAACCATGCGAATCGTCTCTTGGAACGTCAACAGTCTGAAGCCCCGCCACGATCGCTTCTTTCGGTTTCTGGAGCATTGGCAACCCGACGTGGTCTGTCTTCAAGAAACGAAATCATTGGTGGAGGATCTTCCTAAAGAAGCCATTGAGTCTGCGGGATGGCATTTGGCCGCGGTTGGCCAAAAGACGTACAACGGTGTGGCCTTGGTCAGCAAAACCCCAATCGAAGTAATCTCGGAAGGCCTGGACAACTTTGAAGATCCGCAGGCGAGATTCATCCTCGGCGAGACTGGGGGCATCCGCATCGCCAGCGCCTATGTGCCCAATGGCAAGGAAGTCGGCAGCGACAAGCATGAGTACAAACTGAAGTGGCTCGCCGCCTTGCGAAGCCATCTCGACCAGCTGGAAGACCCCCAATCCGATCTGGCAATTCTTGGAGACTGGAACTGCGCACCTCGAGACACCGATGCCAAAAACATCGAGAAGTGGCGGGACAGCGTGCTGTGCCACGACTCGGTCCGTGAGGCTATCCAGCACGTCCGCGACTTTGGATTGATCGATCCCCACGAAGCAATCGAAACCGAAGGAGGTGTGTTCACGTGGTGGGACTATCGAAGTTTAGGCTTCCCGAAAAATGATGGGCTGCGTATTGATCACGCCCTGCTCTCTGTAAGCCTGAACCGTCGGGTGACACACGTCCAGGTGGACCGCGAAGAGCGGAAAGCGCATGTGGAACTCGAAATCGGAAAACCCTCCGACCACGCCCCCCTGATTGTCGACCTTGAGGACTAAGGCGCTCGGAGCAGCACCACCACCCCGGCGACCACCAACACCAAGCCCACCAAGCGTTGATCCACGACCGATCGCTGCGGGAATCCCATCAGGCCAAACTGGTCCAAGATCGACGAACTTGTCAGCTGCCCCAACAAGAAGCACGACAGCAACAACACTGCCCCAAGCACCGGTGCGTTGAAGAGCATGGTGAAGACAATGACGGCGCCGCACAGTCCGCCCCACAGGCTCCATACCGGCGCGACCCGGAGCAGATTGACTCCGGGTACCGGAGCGCCCGAAAAGACGCAAATCAACGCCACCACCACAAAGCCAAGAAGCATGTTCCAAGTGGCGGCTGTCAATGGCGTTGCGGCATGGCGGCTCAACTCTGCATTCATGCCCGACTGCACAGGTTGCAACATTCCCGCCAGAAAAACCCAAAGAGCATGAAGCCAGATCATGAATCACCTCGATCGTACTGAAGGGGGGCACCCAACCCTGGATCAGCGAACTGATCTTTCTGGTACGCACGGATACCCCTCACCCATGTGGAACACACCATTCCCCGCAAGGTCGAACCATGCCAAGGAGACCAATTGCATTTCGTCACTTGGCAGCCATCCTTCACTTCCGACGATTCTTCTGTGTCGACAATACTGAAGTCAGCATCAAGTCCGGTATACAGCCCCCCCTTGCCCTTCAGATCCCAGACTTTTGCCGGGTTGGCCGACCCCCAGGCCGCGATCTGTTCAAACGAGCATCGACCATTTGAAACCGAATTGAGCATCAAGGGCAACAACCATTCAATCGAAGGCAGGCCCGATGGACTGCGCGGGTAAGGCTGATCTTTTTCCTCAAGAGTATGGGGCGCGTGGTCGGTGGCCAGCACCTCGATGGTGCCATCTTGTAAAGCCGCCCAGACGGCCTCTTTGTCTTCTGGACTTTTTAGGGCGGGGTTCATCTGCACCCGAGATCCGAGGTGGTCGTAGTCGGTTGTGTCAAAGAACAAGTGGTGGGGGCAAGCCTCTGCAGTGACCCATTCAGGACGGTCTTGAAGCACATCACACTCGGCAGCGCTGGAAACGTGCAGAAGGTGGAATCGGTGCTTGTGCCTCCGGGCCAAATCGATGGTCCGCGCTGCACTTTTGGCGGCCGCTTCCGCGTTCCTGATTTTTGAGTGGTCAGAAATAACGCGACCACCGTCAAGGGCCGCCGCGTTGGCGCGAACCAAGGTCTCGTCTTCACAGTGGGCCGCAATCGGTAAAGAGGTCTGGGCAAAGATCTCTTCAAGCGCTTCCTGTTCATCAACCAAGAGGTCACCAGTGGAGGACCCGATGAAAATTTTAATGCCACATGCCCGTGATTCTTCCCGCAACCACGCGGTGTTCTGCCCGGTCGCTCCGGCAAAAAAGCCATAGTCAACCAGACATGACCGCTTCGCCCGGGCCAATTTGGCGGTGAGGGCGGCGGCGGTGGTGGTGTTGGGCGAGGTGTTGGGCATCTCCATAAACGCCGTCACGCCGCCTTTGGCTGCTGCCATGGATCCTGTGCGGAGGTCTTCCTTGTGCGTCAGGCCAGGCTCACGAAAATGGACTTGGTCATCGATCAATCCGGGGAAGACATGCTTGCCCGAAGCATCGATGACTTCATCAGCTTGGGCCGATGTCGGCGGGTCAAAATCGAGGAACGATCCGTTTTCAATCAAAATGCTCTGCTGGGTCACGCCATCAGGGCGAACACACTGGCCACCGCGAATCAGAAGTCTGGACATAGATGTTGATGCTACGCGAATCGGTACAATTTCCGTTCGTGCGACCCATTCCTGTTCTGAACCCCAAAGAAATTGACCAATGCCGTGCAGCGGCCGACGTCGTGGTCAAGGTTCACCAAATGGTGGTGGAACGGCTTCGCCCGGGCGTCACACCCACCCAACTGGACCGCTGGGTTGGCGAAACCCTTTGGGAGCAAAACGCCAAGAGCTGCTTCCTGGGATATCGCGTGCAGCGGCTTCCTCCCTTCCCTGGGCAAGCTTGCATCAGCCGCAACGAATGTGTGGTGCACGGCCATCCGTCAAGCAACGAATTGCCGTTTGCCCAAGGTGATCTTGTCAAAGTCGATGTTGGTGCTCTCAAAGATGGCTTTATTGGGGATGCCGCATGGACCTACCACTTGGGACCCACAAGTCCCTCGGATCGGGCGTTGATGGATGCCGGGATCGCCAGCCTGCGTGCCGGGATCGGCGCCATCAAGCCTGGCGGAGAGTTGCTGGATTGGGCAGTGGCTGTGCAAGACTTGGTCGAAGGCCAACTGGGCCTGCACTTGGTCCGGGGCTTCGGGGGTCACGGCGTGGG
>CALDQF010000167.1 GCA_937911845.1 uncultured Phycisphaera sp.
TTTGAGCATTCTGGTTGTTTGGACCACCGCCACTGGGGCCATTGCCGCCCGTGGCGAGAACCATCCCTTGGAATGGAAAATCCTTTTTCTGACCGTGACCGGAACCGCCCTGGCGGCAGCTTCTGCCAGTGTTTTGAACCAAGTGATCGAAGCCCATCGCGACGCCAAAATGGAACGTACCGAACGAAGACCCATTCCTCGAGGCGCGATCGGCCCAGTCTCGGCGTGGCTGCTCGGCCTGACGCTGGCGATCGCCTCGGCCGGTTTGTTGTGGCCCACCGGTTGGCTGCCACTCGCTTTGTCCATGGGCACGATTTAGTTGTACGCCGCGGTGTACACCCCGATGAAGCCGCTCACCAGTTTGAACACCTTGGTTGGCACAGTAGTCGGGGCCGTCCCCCCCATGATCGGATGGGCGTCGGTTCGGGGCGAAGTTGATGGCGGCGCTTGGGTGCTTGCGGGCATTCTTTTTGTCTGGCAAATCCCACACTTTTTGGCGCTGGCCTGGATGTACCGCGACGACTACGCCCGCGGCGGTTTTCAAATGCTTCCCGCAGTGGACCCCAATGGCGTGCTGACGAGTCGAGCGACACTGATTGGCTCATTGGCATTGATCCCAGTCAGCTTGTCGGCGTTCTTGGCGGGTTTCGCCGGTCCGGTCTACGCGGCCATGGCATTGGTGTGTGGCCTGCTCATGGTGGTTCGAAGCCTCCGGATGCTTGCCGAACCCACCCGAGACACAGCGCGGGGCGTGTTTCTTTCCAGCTTGTTGCACTTGCCACTGACGCTCGGTGCTCTTGCCAGCGGTTGGTAGCCCAACTCAGGCAATCAAATCATGAACCACCCGACCGTGGACATCCGTCAACCGGAAGTCACGGCCTTGATGACGGAATGTCAATTTCTCGTGGTCAATACCCATCAAGTGCAAAATGGTGGCATTCAAATCATGAACGTGAACGGGGTTTTCGGTGATGTTGTAGGAGAAGTCATCAGTCTTGCCATATTGGAAACCGGCCTTCACACCCCCTCCGGCCATCCACATCGTCCAACACCGGGGGTGGTGGTCACGCCCGTAATCTTCACGCGTGAGCGCGCCTTGGCAGTAGACGGTGCGTCCGAATTCCCCGCCCCAAACCACCAGCGTGTCATCCAACATGCCCCGGCGTTCCAAATCGGTCAAAAGTGCGTAACACGGCTGATCGATGTCGCGGCATGATCCCCGAATGTCTTTGGGCAATCCGGCATGGTGGTCCCAACCGCGGATGTAAATTTGAATGCACGGCACTCCCCGTTCCGCCATGCGACGGGCCAACATGCAATTTCGAGCAAACGTTCCCGGGGTTCGTGCGTCCGGACCGTAGAGGTCAAAGGTTTCTTGGCTTTCGTCGTCCAATTCCACCAACTCGGGCACGGAGGTTTGCATGCGATAGGCCATCTCGTATTGCTGAATACG
>CALDQF010000168.1 GCA_937911845.1 uncultured Phycisphaera sp.
GTCGCCGAAAGAGAACTGATTTTGACGGAGACGTTGGCCCGGGGGACCGACTCAATGTGGTCCTGGTCCAAGCGGTCGTTGGGCTCCCAAGTGGAAGCAATACCTGCCAACCCCTCGATCATGTCGAGGTATCGCTGCAAGTACACGTCGGCTTCGGCATCGCGTACACACGCTTCGCCGAGGAGGTCCACCGAGAAGCCAATGCCACGCTTCCAAAGTTTGCTGAGACTCTTCTTCGCGCTCTCTGCATCGACCCCGGCGATGAACTGTTTGCCCATGGTCTCGACTTGGCTCGTCACGGCGCTGCGGAAGACACCTTTGGCCAGACCACCTGCAGAAACGGCGGTGCCCAAAAATGGTGGCAGCTTGACCCCTGGCTGGGTCAGATAGTCCATGAGGTGTTCGTGCACCGAGTCTGGTGTGTTCAATCGTGGGAAGACATCCACGAAGCGGAACAATTGCACCTTGAACGCTTCATCCTTCAGCGTCCACTGCATGAGTTTGTCTTGCCACAGCCCACTGGACAGCAATCCACCTCGATGGCGTTGGCTGGCCTCCAAGATGCGAAGGCCGTGCTGGGCCACCAATTCTTCGGAGGGACCACCGGCAAGACCACCACCCGTGTTGACAGCGGTGAGCGGAGTTGGTTTCGAACGGCGAGAGAAGAGACCCATGAGTACTCCACATTGGGCCACGAAGGGACGTGGCTTTGACGGAAAAGTATAGGTTGCGCTTGCATTCAGCCGTGTGCTTGCGCCAGCAGAACATCAGCCAGTCGGGTGATTTGCTCCGTGGGTGCGTGCCGGAGAAACAAACTGGGTTCGAGCATTTCCAACTCAATGACACACCAGCCGTGCTCGGGATCTCGCAGGAGATCGACCCGAGCGTAGGTCCATCCTCCCGGGGCAACTGCAATGGCCCGCTGGGCAATGTCCAGGACCTCTGGCGGGGGTGTCCAAGGCTTGTCTTTGGCCCCAAAATCATCCTGAACCCGGTAATCACCCGGGACTGGAATTTTCTGCACGCCATGGGACGGCGATCCCCCCCAATACAGCACGGAGTATTCGCCCTCGACCATCACGGTGGGGCAAAAAGGCTGCAGCAAGACCTCATCAAACGTTTCGAGCAAGGATTCAGCGTGTTGGTGGGCCTGAGGCAATGCACTGGGCACATCAAAAGGCAGGGTTCCGCTGGCGGTCGCGCCGATGGCTGGCTTCAGGAAGGCTTGGTCTCGCCCAAAATTGACAGCATCCTGAATGGTGTGGAGGTTCTGGGCGGTCAGCCATATGGTCGGCATGGTGGGGATCCCGGCCTGGGCCAAATCACGCAAGTAGCGTTTGTGCATGTTCCAACGCAGTGTGGAGGCGGGATTGCACAGGTTGCCGTCGCGCTCTCGGGCATCGATCCATTTGGCGAAGGCGTCGGGATGCTCTTGGTAGTTCCAAGTCAAGCGGGGGACCACGAGATCGTACGAACCCCAATCTGCCTCCTCTTCCCAGTTCGGGGTCTCCAGATGGACCCCAAGTTGACGCAGAGCGGTGTGCAGGGGTTGGTCATCCACTTCCCATTCGGGCAGATTTTGGCAGCGGGCAAGGGCCAAACGGGTCGTCATGCGTTCGAGGGTATCCTGTGCGGTCTTCCAAGACGATCGTTTCCCTGGAGTACCCGTGTCTGATTCCACAAACATCCCTCGTGTCCCTGCTGGTGTTGAAGTCGTCCCGATTCTGGATTTCGGATCGCAGTTCGTGCAACTGATCGCTCGCCGGGTGCGTGAGGCCGGGGCTTTCAGCATCTTGCTCGCGCCAGATACCCCAGTGGAGGTGCTTCAAGCACTTCAGCCCAAGGGGATCATTCTGTCGGGGGGGCCATCCAGCGTGGACGCTGAAAACGCTCCCACGTGCGATCCCAGAATTTTGGACATGGGTGTTCCGGTGCTTGGTGTCTGTTACGGGCTGCAATTGATGTGCAGCTTGTTGGGGGGACGTGTGATCCCTGCCGACAAACGGGAATACGGCCGAGCCAAACTGGCGGTTGAAGGCAAGGGAGGCATGTTCCACGGCATTCCTTCGGACACCAGCGTGTGGATGAGCCATGGCGATCAGATTGTTGAGTTGCCAGATGGTTTTGAGACCGTGGCCGCCACGCCGACTTGCCCCTTCGCGGCGGTCCGGCATCCGGACCGAAATCTGCACGGCGTGCAGTTCCACCCCGAAGTGACGCACACGCCGCATGGTGTGGAGATGCTGCGAAACTTCCTGCACGAAATTTGTGGGTGCAAAGGCACCTGGCGAATGAGTGATTTCGTGGAAACCGCGGCGGCCGAAGTCCGCGAGAAGGTGCAGGGGGCTCGCGTTATTTGTGGTTTGTCGGGCGGGGTGGATTCTTCGGTGGTGGCCGCGTTGCTGCACAAAGCCATCGGGAAACAGTTGACGTGCATCTTTGTTGACAACGGGCTGCTTCGGAAAAATGAGCGTGATCTGGTGGAAACCACCTTCCGTGATCACTTCGATGTCGACTTGCGGGTGGTGGATGCGTCCGAAGCCTTCCTCAAAGATCTCGAAGGCATCACTGAGCCTCAAGAGAAGCGTCGCCGTATTGGCCACCGATTTATTGAGGTGTTCAAGGAAGCCGCTGCCGATGTCGAGGGCCCGGTGAAGTTCCTTGCCCAAGGCACCCTGTATCCCGATGTCATTGAATCTGGACACGGCCATGCGGGCACCGCCGCCAATATTAAGTTGCACCACAACGTGGGCGGGCTTCCTGAGGATCTTGGTTTTGAACTGGTGGAGCCACTTCGGGATTTGTTCAAAGATGAAGTTCGAAAGCTTGGTGAAGTCCTGGGAGTGCCAGATCAGATCGTTTGGCGACATCCCTTCCCGGGACCGGGCCTTGCCGTGCGCATCATTGGAGACATCACCGAGGAACGTTTGGATCTTCTCCGAGAGTGTGATGAGATTTTTCTCGAAGAAATTGTGAGTGCCAATCTGTACCGCACCACCAGTCAGGTCTTCGCGGTGCTTCTCCCCATCCAATCGGTAGGGGTGATGGGGGATGGCCGCTCGTACGAGTCGGTCGTCGCTTTGCGAAGTGTGGAGACCCAAGATTTCATGACGGCGGATTGGTCACGTTTGCCGTACGAGGTTCTGGCAGAAGCAAGCAGCCGAATCTCAAACGAGGTCAAGGGGGTCAACCGTGTGGTGTACGACATCAGCTCGAAGCCCCCAGCGACCATTGAGTGGGAATGATTTCTTGAGAAGTTCCGCTTTCCTGGTTACTCCTCCTTTCGCCGAAGAGTTTTGAGGCCGAAGCGTTGTCTAAGAGAATTGTGACTTGGAATCTTCAGCGCAAATCTTCTCGCGCTGAAGCGATCGTTGATGCGATTCGAAGGCACGACCCAAATATTCTGTGTTTGCAAGAGGTGAACGGATCATTGCTTCGGCATCTCAGAGATGCTCTTGCTGATTTCGAATTTGTGCTGGAAAGTCCATCCGGCAGCGATCTTTTTTCCGTGGTTGGCGTGCCTCACGGCACCTTTGAGCTTCACCCTCATGGAGGGGCACTCCACCTGTCTGAGAGGCTTGTGTTGGCATCCTTTCGCGGCATGTTTGTGTGTTCAAGCCATGTGCCGCCCGCGACGAATGGCCCAGAACACAAAACAGCTCACTTTGAGCGTTTGCGTCAGATCCTGGCTGACCATCAAGGCCATCCCTTTCTCTTGGCCGGCGACTTCAAC
>CALDQF010000169.1 GCA_937911845.1 uncultured Phycisphaera sp.
CCATCAACGTCACTGTTGCAGTCTCCGCCGTTGTTTGAGTTGTCGGTGAGGAACGCGCTCGAGCTGCCGTCTGGAGTTTCAGTGGGATTCCCCCGATCGCAGTTGGTGATCGGAACGCCACGAGTCCATTGTCCATCGGTTGCGGTACCGCTAACGGTCCATCCGGAATTGGTTTCAAATCCGTCAAGGAAAAGCACATCCACATTGTCAACCACCGTGGCATCAAAATCGCCAAGACGTCGTTCGCCACCCATCACGTCAGACGCCGCGACAGACCATGTGAGGGTCGATGTGCAGGGCAACGGTCCGGTGCTTCCAATCCACCGTGCACTTGCCGCGTTGAAGTTCAGGGGGACGCTGCTGGCAACGCCATCAATGGAGAAGTCGAGGACGGGGGAGTTGGGATCAAGTGCTCCGGCTTCGGTCTCTTCGATTTGCAGCGAGACCGCCAAGCCCGAACTGCCCACGTTTGGCGTTGGTGGGGTGTCAAGGGTCAGGTTAAGAGGAACGCCGGGGCCAACTTCTGGAAGCTCGGAACGGTAAAACTCCAAGGTGCATCGCATTCGACGGGCTTGATTCGGCGTGAACTGGTTCATGCACGCGTCATCTGAGTAGTCCATGTAATTGTTGACCGGATCCAAACTTCCGCAAGAGGATGGGGTACCGCAGCCATAGTTTGGACCGCTTTCGGCGTTGGTGTCGCACACCAAGTCCCCAGAAGTTGCGCACGCCGAACCGCACCCCCCTTGGAAGGTGTGGAGCAGACCGAGATAATGCCCCACCTCGTGGGTCAAAGTCCGGCCAAGGTCGTACGGTGCTTGCGTCGAACAATCACCCCAAGATGACCAAAGGACCACCACCCGGTCGCTCTGGTCTCCAGCAATACCTTGCTGCGGGAATCCTGGCACGTATCCGAGGTTCCCGCTGGCCGTGTTGGTATAGATGTTCATGTACCGGGAAGGATCCCAAGCCAAACTGTTCCAATAGTTCCCTCCGTCATTGAACCAGGTGCTGTTGTTGGAATAGGTGATGCCGTTGGTGGGATTTCCGTCAGGATCCACTTCCGCGAGGAAGAATTCAATTTGCACGTCGGTACCAGGTGCACCGTTGGTCCCAGGAAGCGCTAAGAAGTCTTCGTTGAGGATGCGAATGCCGCTCTCGACACAGTCGATTGAGAGGTTGCCTTGGCTGCCGTTGGTGAGCACATGGACCACGCATGGAATTCGGTAAAGCGTCACACTTGGGTCGTAGACGGGGGACGGGTTGGTCGAACTCAAGGAGCAGTCGGCGCCTGATCCGCCGAAGCCGTTGATGCCATCTTCGATCGCAGTCGCGTCTAGCCCGCAGCGCCACAGCCGACCAGGTCGCGCTGCGAAGTAGTCGTTCCAGTCTTCATAGGTGATGTTGTCCTCAACAATGTGGCCATCGGAGTACTGCCATGGCCCATCATGATTGGGCGGGGGTACATCAGGGTTAACAAAAAGGGACACAAAGCAGAAGAAGGGGCTGATCATGGGTTCTCAATTTAAAGAGAGGGTTTCATAGAATTTCTAGACGTTGGTTGGCTTGTCATTTGGTTAACAGGGTCCCCATTTGGACAGCAAATTCAAGAGGTCGTTGAATTCCACGAGGCCGTTGCCATCGAAATCTTCCTCGCAACCTCCACAAGCACCCCATGATCCAAGGACTTCAAGCAGGTCGGCAAAATCAACCAATCCGTTGTCGTTCAGGTCTTCAGGACACGGCGGTGGTGCACATGAACTCGAGGCACAGTCGGCGGCGTCAGATACACCGCCGGCATTCGAGCAAGTATCAGGAAGCAGGACAACACAGTCACCGCTCGCCAGGCAACACGCACGAGGGGCACAGCCATTGTCGGCACAGTCAGATCCAAGACCTACAAAAAATCCGCCGCCATTTGCGCAACCTACTGGGGTGAGCTCAGAGCATTGTGAGCCAAAGCAGCAAGCGCCGGTCGACGGTGGAGGACACGGTGATGGTGCGCAGGTGGTCTCTGCCCCCTCAAAGGCCCCACCGGCGGAGTCACATTCGTCGTTGAACACCGAGACGCAGGAGCCGTTGGCAAAGCAGCAGGCTCCAGGTGCAGGGATACCAAACTCTCCCCCGCGAGACTCGATTGCGTTCCGGTACACCGCCGAACCTGTCCACCACGAGATGTCTCCATACGTGCTGGTACTGGTGGTTCCTCCGGAAAGGACGCCAGCGATAACCCATTCTCCTCCCAGTTGGACGAGAATTGGACCGCCACTGTCGCCACCAGCAGTGGTTGCTTCGTACTGCAAAGGGGTAGAACTACTTCCGCCGATTGAATTGGCGTTGTTGCTTCCGTTATCAAAGTCTGTGGAAATAATGTTGGAGCCACCTCCACCTGATGCGGGGCTTCCGTATCGATCAATAATATTTTCTCCACCCCATCGATATCCATCGGAACTGAAGTTGTGGCCAGAACTCCCCAGGCCGTTGAGTCCATACCCCACAGTTGCGCAGAGCATTCCTTCGAGTTCATTGGTCTGGTCAATAAGTCGCATGGGTACCGCGACACTCGCTGGCACGGGGGAACTCAAGGTGAGAATGGAGACATCACCTCCGTCCAAAAGTGATCCGCTGCCATCGGGAAGGAACGAGGATTGGACGGTTCGAAAAACAAGGCCTCCTCCGTTCAGGTTGTCTCCAAAGACAATTTGACTTCCTGGTCCAGCGCCGCAGTGGCGAGCGCACAGCACAACATTCGGAGCGATCAAGGTCCCGGTGCATCCCCCACCGACGGATACCACAGCGTCAAAGGCAGCCCCATAAGCCCGTCCTCCAGAGATACCCATGGCGTTGTTGACGACAATTCTCGGAAAAATTCCCCACTCTGCTTGGGTGGAGTCGGATGGGTCATAGTTGTTGACGTCAATTTGACGTTGAGAAAGCAGGTCTCCAGTTTGGCCATCCACAATCGCTTCCATGTGCGTCGGACTGACCGGTTCTCCGCTGTCGGCCAGCGTGGTGATGACTTCCCAGCACAATCTGGCATGGGTATTGGTTTGGAACCAAACAACGTTTGCCTCTGAAGCCACAGGTAAATCAACGTTGGCTTCAGCAACTGTTGCCGCAAGATTCTTTGAAATTGCGGGAAAAGTGGCATCAAAGGTTGCTGGATCCTCGAACTGGTCCAAGCCAGGGATCACGAAGTTGTTGCCGTCCGATTCAGCAACCACTCGAGCGCCGTGCAGCGGGATTCGATCAACGAATCTTTGGTAGTAGTTGGCCTGCGGCGGATCGTACGATTTTCCAGAAACCATTTGGATGCTGGATGGCTGATTCAGCAGTTGGTCGGTGACTTCTGATTGTTCGGACATGAAGTCCTGACCAAAAGTTGAGTTCAAGGTCAGAAAGCTGAAAGCTGTGAGAAAATGTACGTATTTCATAGAAATTTCCAATCGCTCTCTTAGCAATCTCCGAAGGCAGCAAGCATCACGAGCAGGTCGGCGAAGTCCACTGTTCCGTTGTTGTTGATGTCTTCATCGCAGGTCCCGCAGGGGCCCCATGCTGCAAGCAGAGATAAAAGATCGTTGAAATCAACGGCACCGTTGTTGTCCAAATCTTCGGGGCAGGGTTGTTCGCAAGAGACGCTGGCACAATCGACGCCGGAACCACCGAACGTGCCGGCGACTGCCAAGCAAATGGACTCATCAAGTTGTGCGCAGGTGCCATCGATACAGCAAGCGCCGGTTGAGGGTGTGCAGTCCACGGTGGCACAGGCCGAGCCGGTATTTTGGAAGCTCCCGCCAGCCGCGTTGCATTGCGTCTCGTTGGTCGAGGTGCAGGCTTCAGTACCAAAGCAGCAGGCTCCGGCCAGACAATCGACTCCGGCACAAGTGCTGTCTACACCTCGGAATTCACCACCGCCGTTGGCGCAGTCTGAGACTTCAACCACGGAGCAGGTCCCGCTGGGGAAGCAGCAAGAGCCTTCGGGCTCTGGGATTTCGCAGGTTCCTTGATCGGCTGGGCAATCCTCACCCAGTCCAAAGAAGAAGCCACCACTGCCCTCACATCCACTTTCGTCAAGATCTGTACAGAATCCGGAATTGAAGCAGCACGCGCCGGCATCGGGAACAGCGGTTCCAATGCAGTTGCTGGTAGCAGCGGTTGTTTGAATAGTGTTTCGACTGTTGGTGCTGAACGTATTGGAGCAGGTCAGCGAAGAATTCATGGTGTTGCCGTCATCAATGTGATTGCAGCCCCAGTTGTGGCCAAGCTCATGACTGATCAAGTCGGTCTGGCAAGAGGTACTGAAGCCAGTTTCGCAAAGGCCGTACCCAATGTTCGTACTGCAGATGGCGCCGAGGTAGGCCACGCCAATCGTGCCGCCATCAAGGTTGCGCCCGCTAAACATTTGGACCAAGTCGCGTTGAACACTTTGTTGGTTGCCAATCCAATGGCTTCGAACTTGATCGAGCAAGCCGCCAGCATTGGTCGTGTTGTAGGGGTCACTGGCGTTGCTTCTGACAATGATGGTCGTGATGGTGTGCGTGACGTTGACTTCTGGTTCGTAGTTAAAGCCATTCACATTGTTGATGTCGTTGTTGATTTTGGACTCTGAATTTCCGCCGTAGTCTTGGTAGAACTCGTAATCCATATCACACGCCAGTTCGCATTCGTCGAGAAGTCCGCCGAGAAATCCGGAAGGCAAGTCCGGAATTTCTTCGAAGCCATCTTGAAGTTCTTCATCAGAAAAGATCGGAAGGTCGTCGACTCCGCACGATCCTTTGCATGGTTCAACTTCGGATTCATGCCTTAGTACCTGTCCGCCCAGGTCATCTTCTTCGATCCACCATCGACCATCCTCGTCTTCGAATCCTCCGACGAGTTGATCCCCAACCACCCCGGCAACCACACGGGTCTCTGGCCGTCCAGTCAAAATGCCGCGATAGGTGTTCACTGGTCCGGGCTCGACTTCGATGTACGAGCCATCACGCTGTTGTTCAAGCACTCGGTAGTTGCCCGCTCGGACCGAATGGCGATACAGATCCAGTGTCCATGTCCGGCCGTCTTCTCCGTGCAAGGTGGCTTGCATGGTCATCGGAAGCGATGGGTCAAAGACCGATTGAATAGGAGTCCCAGTCGGTTCCATG
>CALDQF010000170.1 GCA_937911845.1 uncultured Phycisphaera sp.
GATGGGTGAACTTCGGCTCAAACTGGGCCGCGATCTTGGACTCATTGATGATGCGGCCTGGAACTTCCTCTGGGTGGTGGACTTCCCGATGTTCGAACGTGACGAAGACGCTGGTCGCTGGAAAGCCATCCACCACCCCTTCACCAGCCCCATGCCGGGTGAAGAGTCCAAGTTGGAAACGGCCCCCGGTGATTGTATTTCGGCCGGCTACGACTTGGTCTGCAACGGATCAGAAATTGCTGGTGGCTCCGTGCGGATCCACGACCAAGCCATCCAAGCCAAGGTCTTTGAACTTCTGGGTCTTGATGGAGGCACCGCCAAAGAAAAGTTCGGCTTCCTCTTAGACGCCCTGCAGTACGGCGCTCCGCCCCACGGCGGAATGGCCTTCGGACTCGACCGGCTGGTGATGCTTCTGGTTGGGACCAACAACATCCGAGACGTGATCGCCTTCCCCAAGACCCAGACCGGCCAAGACCTCATGTCGAACGCCCCAGGCCCTGTGGACGTTGAACAGCTCGAGGAGTTGTTTGTGGCCAGCACGGCCCCCGAAGAAGAAGCCTAAGACGCGTCTCCTGCGGATTGATGACAACGAGCGATCGGTTCAGCGATCGGCGATATCGGTATACGGCACGCCGTGTGGCCCGACGTAATCGCAGCGAGGTCGCATGAGTTTGTTGTCTTGCAAGTACTCGATGCAGTGCCCGACCCAGCCCGGCATCCGGGCCATCGCAAAGATCGGAGTGAACAAATCAAGGTCCAAGCCGAGGCAGTGGTAGGTGGTCGCAGAGTAGAAGTCGACGTTGGGGTGAATGCCCTTGGCACCAACCGCTTCGAACATGATGTCTTCGATCTTTTTGCTCATTCGGAAAAGACGATCATTACCGGTGTCTTTGGCAATATCTTCGGCATACGTCTTGAGATACGTGGCCCGAGGGTCGTAGACCTTGTAAACGCGGTGACCAAAGCCCATGATCCGATCTTTCGCGGCCAGACGGGCTTTGATGAAAGGCTCGACATCTTCTTCACCAGGGATCTCGTTGAGCATCTTCATCACGGCTTCGTTCGCGCCGCCATGCAATGGACCTTTCAGCGTGCCCACCGCGGTGGTGGCGGCGGAGTAGAGATCAGACAGCGTCGAGATGGTGGCCATCGACGCGAAGGTCGAGGCGTTGAAGCCATGTTCAGCGTGCAGAATCAAACAAATGTCAAAGCCACGCTCCATGGCTGGGGTGGGGACTTCACCATTCAAGATGGTCAAGAAGTTGCCCGCCACGGTTTTGGAGGGGTCGGGGGCAATAAGTTCAAGTCCCTTGCGATGCCTATCGAAGTTGGCAATCAAGGAAGGGGTCCGAGCGGTCAAGCGCAGAGCTTTCCGCAGGTTGGCCTCGGGCGAACCGTCCTCTGCATCCGCATCAAAGTGGGCTTGGGCGGAAACCAGGGT
>CALDQF010000171.1 GCA_937911845.1 uncultured Phycisphaera sp.
AAAATCATGGCCCCCAACATCAACCCGCCTGTAAAAAGATGGCTGGTCAGAGGAGTGGTGAATTCATCTGGGGGAACTTCTTGCTGAGGCATGAACTCATAATAAAGAAAGACTCTCCCGGGCAGGGAGAGTCTTCAATGCCCGTTACTGGACTCGAACCAGTGACCTCACGGGTGTGATCCGTGCGCTCTAGCCAGCTGAGCTAAACGGGCCAAGACGATCAATATATCCGGCAAAGCGACGAGGTGAATACCACCCCCAGTCAGTTCAGGGGAGAATTTCGGTCGTTGTCCTGGAGATCTTCTTCAACCTGCCGCAGTTCCTCTTTGGCATCTTCATATTCACGTTTGCCTTCGGAGAGGCCTTTTTTGAATTCAAAAATGCTCTTGCCGAGGCTTTTGCCAACTTCTGGAAGCCGGCGGCCAAAAATTAGCAAGCCGATGCCCAAAATAATGGTCCATTCAAACGGACCTGGCATGCCAAAAGCGAGTTGAAGGGGGGAGAAGGTGGACATGTCGATACCTCTGGGACGATCTAGTGTACGCAGAACGCATCCGTCTGTTGTCAGGAGTCTCAAAACCAATGCGTCACACCGTTCTCATCGCGCTTTCCGGCTTGATCTTCTCGGGCTGCCAATCTGCCGAGAAAGCCCCAAAAGAAGACCTCTTGGCCAAATACGAGCGGCCCCTCCCCGCCGGGGCACCAGCCCTGCAGAAGGTGCCCTCCGCCCAATGGCCTGATGTGGGGGCGAATTACCGCCGCAACCCCACCGATCTGGTCCAAGCTGGCAAACGCTCACTGGCTTGGTTCGACAAAGAGAGCACCAAGACCCACTTCCCCATCGAAGGCATATCCCACGCCCAGGCACAAGACTCGGTGGAACGCCTGCTGCAACTGCTCCGCACCTCACGAAACGGCGAGGCATTCACCCGAGCGCTTCGACGAGATTTTGATTGCTACATGAGTATTGGGTGCGACGACGAGGGCACGGTGTTGTTCACGGGCTACTGCTCGTTGGAACTGGACGCCCGCCGCCAAGCTTCTGGGGTGTTCCGGTACCCCGTGTACGCCCGCCCGGATGCCCTGCAAACCAACCAGATCACCGGTGAAGTTCTAGGATGGCAAGTTGAAGGACAAGACTTGGTGCCCGCCCCCGACCGAGCCGCCCTGGAAAGTGGCCTGCTCCGGGGCACCGAACTGGTCTACTTCGATTCTCCCCTGGAAGCCTTCTTGGTTCATGTGAATGGCTCGGCGCGACTCCGATTGGGAGATGGCTCCATCACTTACTTGGGCTTCGGGGGGACCAATGGGCGTGAGTACACCTCGCTCGGCCGGACGTTGAAAGCACAAGGCTTGGTTCGTGGCCCGGTCACCATCGAAGCCATTCGCGAGGCCTATCAGCGAAAACCTGCCGAAGTGACGCGGGCAATGCACCAGAACAAACGGTTTGTCTTTTTTCGCGAGACCGATGCCGACGGCTGGCCATCGGGATCTCTTGGATTTCAGGTCGAACCGAAGCGATCGCTTGCCACCGACAAAAGTATTTTTCCTCGTGGTGGTTTCGTGTTCGTCGACACTTTTGTGAACGGTGAACCCTTTGCCCAGTGGATGTTGGACCAGGACACCGGTGGGGCCATTCGCGCCCCTGGCCGGGCCGACTTGTATCTCGGCGCGGGCAATCGAGCCACCGCCCTCGCGGGTGAGCAAGCCGAAGAAGGCCGCCTGTATTACTTCTTCTTGAAGGACGCCCCTCGTTGACCGCCATCAGCACCCAAGGTCTCGAGAAGCGTTACCGAGGCGGCATCCATGCCCTGCGCGGGGTGGACCTGCAGGTGGAGCGGGGCGAAATCTTCGGACTCATCGGTCCCAATGGAGCGGGAAAAAGCACGCTCGTGAAAGTGCTCTTGACCATCGTGCGCCGAACCGCAGGTTCCGCCAGCTTGCTGGGTAACCCGGTTGGGCACCGGCCAACCCTGGCAAAAGTTGGATTCCTTCCTGAACACCACCGCATGCCTCGCTATCTGACTGGACGCCAAGCAGTGCTGTATTACGCCCGGCTGCTGGGCATGACAAAGCAAGAACGAGAACGCCGGACGGACGAAATGATCGACATCGTAGGAATGAGCGATGCCGCCCACCGCAAACTGGGCACTTACTCCAAAGGGATGCAGCAACGCATCGGCTTGGCCCAAGCATTCGTGAACGAACCGGAACTTGTTGTACTTGACGAACCCACCGATGGCGTCGATCCAGTGGGCCGCGTTGAAATTCGGGAAGTCCTGCTTCGCATGCGTGAACGCGGTACGGCCATTTTTCTGAATTCACATTTGCTGTCCGAATTGGAAACCGTTTGCGACCGAGTCGCCATCATGCTGGAAGGGACGGTCCGCCGCCAAGGCACCCCGGCAGAATTGGCAGGAAATCCCCAGTGGCGACTGTCTTATCGGGGCGATGCTATTGCTGGCCATCAGTCCAACGACTTTCGTTTTGAGGGCGACGAACACGAGGCCCAGCGCCAACTTGATCTCGCACGCCAACAAGGGCGTGTGATCACACATTTTGCTCAAGAACCAATTTCCTTGGAAGAGTTGTTTCTGTCCGAAGTTCGAGACCAGCATGGAGATCAGCCGTGAGCCTCTTGATCGCAATGTTGATGGACACCTGGCGCGAGCTCACCAGCCGCTTTTTGTTTTGGATCGTCCTGGCCATCTCTGCCTTCATTGTCCTTCTGTTAACCAGTGTTGGCTTTGACGAAACCGGGATCAGCTTGTGGTGGGGCCTCTCCCACTCCGAGCATGAATTACTTCGACGCGGCACTCGAAATCTCGACGTGGTGTACCGAGCTTTTTTCTCTGACGTCCTGGTTGGCTTTTGGCTGACGTACGCAGCCACTTTCCTTGGACTCATCAGCACTGCTTCGGTGTTCCCCGATTTTCTTTCGGGCGGCGGAGTCGACATGCTCTTGGCCAAACCTAGGCGACGGGCAAGCATCTTCATGACCAAGTTCGTGGCCAGTTTGCTGTTCGCGGCGGTTCCGGTGACCTTGGTCTGTTTGGGCGTGCTTCTCTCTATGCGGATGGCCCTTGGTGTCTGGGAATTTGAAATCCTCTACGCGCTGCCCTATGTCCTGCTGTTCTACAGCA
>CALDQF010000172.1 GCA_937911845.1 uncultured Phycisphaera sp.
AGTCAGCCAGGTGCTCATCGAGGCGCGGTTGGGATCAAAAGAGCGAAGAAGCCGTCCGTCGTCTTTCAGCAGGCGTACGAACACGTCTTGGGCTGCATCTTCAATGTCCTGTTCGGTTTGGCCACGAAGCACCCGCCGAACTCCCGCCCACACCAGACCGCCGTACGCCGAAACGAAATCAGCAAACGCCCGGCTGTCACCTCGGGCGCAGGCATCCAAATCAACCTGGTCGCGGTTGGGATCAGGCACGTGGCGTATCGTACGACAGGTAAACCAAAATCATCCCCGAGGAGTCGAACATGTTCAGTGGCGTTTGTGGTGTGGCAGTGATTTGGTTTACTTCGGTCGTTGATGATGCCCCCAACAAACCGGAGGTGGTGATGACCCCCGTGGCGGCCGAGATGCTGCAGCACGCTGATTCATTCCTCGAGGCACTGTCGGATTCGCAGCGTTTGTCCGCGCAGAAATCCTTTGATGACACATCGCGCACGGACTGGACGTTCTTTCCTCGGGTCCGGGATGGTCTGGAGCTTGCTGATCTTCAAGACAACGCTGCGGCCTTCGCGTCCGCGGAAGCGCTCTTGGATTGCGGTTTGTCTGATTCGGGTGCCAAGACGGCCGCGGACATTCGTCGCCTTGACCCTCAAGAAGATCACGGTGGCGGCGTTCGGCTGGGACCTGATCGGTATGCCATCACCATTTTCGGACAACCTTCGTCAGGTAAACGGTGGGGGTGGCGGGTGGAGGGACATCATCTCACGTTGAATTGGACTATTGAGGCGGGCCGGGTTGTTTCGGTGACGCCAATGGCTTTCGGCATTTCTCCGTTCGTCGATCAAGCCGGCGAGCCCCAGGTTCTCGCGGAAGACCAGCAGGCTTATGTGGACTTCTTAGGCACACTCGACAACGAAACGCGGGCGGCGGCAAAGCGGGACGGACCGATGCCAGGGGAAGTCCCGGGCGTGGGCAAGGCACGCCCAGAATCTGGGGGTCGGGTTGGGATTCGGTTTTCGGCCTTGTCTGAGGCAGCACAAGTCGCTGCATGGAAACTCTTGGACACGGTGTATGACCGATTGGATCCAGAATTGACTTGGATGCGGCGGGCCTCCGCTCGCGCTCAAGCCGAGGATATTTTCTTCAGTTGGAGTGGGACGGGTTTGGCTTTTCGTCCGAACGCGTATCGCATCGAAGGCAAGGATTTCACGTTTGATTTCGTGAATGCTCAGGACGCTGGCAACCACGTGCACACCTTGTACCGAGAGGGTCCACGAGACTTCGGTCAAGAGATCCCAAGTTGGACTCGAGTGGCCTCAGATCAGTTTTTTACCGAGGGCCCCGTGTGGTTTCCCCCGAGCACGCTGTTGTTTTCAGATATGCGCTTTGATGGGAGTGCTGGGCACATTGTTTCCTTAAACGAGACCGGGAAGCTGCAACGGTTGTGGTCTTCACCGAAGGTCGCGAACGGATTGATGTTCGATGGTGAGGGTCGCTTGTGGGCGTGCCTTTTTGGACACGGCACGCTGGCGAGCTTCGCATGGCAAGACGGTGCGTTGGTGGATGAGCGTGCGGAAATCCCCGGTTACCAAGGACAGCGCTTCTTGAAGACGAACGATCTGGTCTTCGACGCTTCTGGGGGCCTGTGGTTCACCGATCCCTTGTTTGGCCGAAAGGCAGGAGAGCAACCGGTCATGGGGGTGTACTACCGCCGTCCGACCGGTGAGATTTCTTTGGTGGTTGAAGACCTCAATCGACCGAATGGCATCATGCTGAGCCCCAACGAAGAGACGTTGTATGTGCTGCCATCGAGCGGGTCATCCGGTTTTGCGTACGACATCATGGCCCCGGGCGTGGTCACCAACCGCCGCGCGTTTGGAAAAGTCCCAGGTGGAGGCGACGGCATGACGGTGGATGCGCAGGGCAACGTGTACTTGACCAGTGGTCGACTTCGGTCAGTCGTGGTGGTCAATCCCGCGGGAGAAGAGATCGATCGCATTGGCTTTCCCGGGGGCCCAAGCAATGTTTGTTTTGGCGGACCGGCGAACCGGACGCTTTTCGTCACTGCCGGGGACTCGGTCTACGCGGTCCCACGAAAGCAGCCCGGGTGGATCTTCCCCGGATCTCGCCCGGAAGGTTGACGGTCTTAACCTTGCAGGTGCGGCATGAGATCTTCACCTGCCTGATGCGTGGTTGGTGCCCTGCCCGGTCGAAACACTCGAGCTTCACTGCCCGTCACTGCAACGGATTGTTCGCAGCAGCGTAAAAGTCCGCCTTCAAACAAACCCACCACTGGGGTGGTGTTTTCTTCGTGGAATTCGCGAACGCGGTCGTCCCGGGTTTCTCCGAAGTGTGGATGCAGAGCGCCATCTTGCTCGTAGTGGATGCCCCCAGGGTGGTAGTGGGCGTTGACTTGGAATGGCACCAAGCCCAAAGCGTCGAAACTGGGTGGTTCCACAATGGGCATGTCGTTGGTGGTCCGCATGGTGGGACAGGCCACATTCGTTCCCGCACTCACCCCAAGATATGGAATGCCGTCGGCCAAAATTCGGTTTCGAATGGCTTCGACCAAACCAAGTTCGTGCAGCTGCTTGATGAGCCGGAAGGTGTTGCCGCCGCCCACGTAGATGCCTTGGGCCGAACGCACCGCCGCCACCGGATCGGACGCTTGATGGATGCCCTGCAGGGTGTACCCCGCGTGCAGGCCACGTTCGGTGAGGGCCGTCACGTAGCCGTCGTGGTCGGCCAGGGCGTAAGGCACAAACAAGATGGAGTCGATCTCACCGAAGTGGGATTGCATTTCAACCACCAAAGTGGCTTTTCGATCGTCGGTGCGGAAGCCGCCGGAACCAAGAAGAACCTTCATGACATGAATCTAGCGGGACTTGCGGGGTATTGGTGAACCTGAGGGGTTTGATGTGGGTAGCATGCTTTTACGCGACTATTTGTGCGCAAAGGAGATTCCATGAAGTACGCCTTGTTTGCCACTGGCCTGTCGGCCCTCATCGTTTCCCATGCTGATGCAGACGAGCGGGGCGACAAGCTGCTGCGGGAGTTTTTGACCTATCAATCCAAACTCAAGGCCTTCAGTTGTGAACTGGATCTGAGCATGGAGATTGAAAGCCCGTTTGGGCCCATGAATATGGACCAGAAATTCTCTTTTGCCATGCAGCAGCCCAACAAGATGGCCCTGCGGGGCAAAGGTGGCGGCATGATGAGTGTGGACATGGTGAGTGATGGTGAAAACATGACCACCTATCTCCCCATGCTGTCGGCCTATATGGTTGATACCGCCCCCAAATCTTTCGCCGAAATGAATGAGCCAGATGAGTCCGATCCCATGGGTGGCGCTGGTCTGCCGGGTCTGGATTCCAACTTCCTGATGGTGACCGCCGAGGACATTGAAAAGGTGCTCTCGGCCGTTGAGTCCTGCGAATTCGTCGGCGAAGAGACCGTGGAGGACACCAAAGTCTTGCACCTCAAAATCACCGAGAAAGGTGAGGCCGGCCTTCCCAACATGACCACCGACTTGTGGTTGAGCAACGACGGCAAGTGGCCCTTCCGCTTGAAGCCCGACATGGAAGGCATGATGGCCATGGCCGAGGAAGAAGGCGGTGAAGGGGCGGACATGATGGAAGGCATGGAAATGTCTGTGACTTTGGATTTGCGTGATTGCAAAGCCGAGATCAAAGAGGATGCCTTTGTCTTTGTGGCCCCCGAAGGTGCTCGCAAGGTCAGTGACTTCTCGGAAGCCATGGGCGGCATGATGGAGATGGACGAGCCACAAGAAGTGGTTCCTGAAGCAGAAGAAGAGAAAAAAGGAGGACCCCTCGAAGGCGAGCCCGCACCTGCGGTCACCTTGACCATGCTTGATGGTACCCAAGTTCCTTTGGCCTCTCTCAAGGGCAAAGTCGTGGTGATGGACTTCTGGGCCACGTGGTGTGGACCTTGCAAACGAGGCATGCCAGGACTGTCCCGCATCACGTATGAACGTCGCGATCAGGGCGTGGTGTTCATGCCTGTGGCCATTGCCGACCGCAAGGAAAAAGTAGAGCAGTACGTCAAGGCCTTCCCTAAATCCAACGCAGGACGTCGGCTTCCTTCGGCTTTTGACGAGAAAAACGACATTGCCTCAGCCTTTAAAGTTGGTCCTATTCCGCACACCTTGATCATTGATAAAAAGGGTGTGATTCGCCACGTGCATATTGGGTTCTCACCCGATCACGAAAAGAATATGGCGGCAGAACTCGATGTTCTGATTGCGGAATGATTGGCAGTTGAACCTTGATTTCAAAGACCCGGCTTCGGCTGGGTCTTTTTTATCAACCTTGCACCGGGCTGTCGATTCGCCACAATGTGGGGTGTGCCAGAGGATCATGCGAACGTGATTGGTGAAAAGCCTCTTGTCCTTTCTTATGGCGAATTGGTGGTCGATCGGGTCAATGGCTATGACCGTCCCGGTGGGGCACCTCTCAACTTTGCGGCGGCCATCCAACCTCTCCTCGGTACGGTTGGGGGTGATTGCTTGGTGGCTTCTCGTGTGGGCCATGATGACGCAGGCGAGCTGCTTCAAAAGGCCATGCACCGGCACAATCTCTCGCCGGCCCTCCTCCAAAGCACGACCGACGAGCCGACCGGGCTTTCTCTCGCTCAAATCAAGCCACAGGTGGAAGTGGCCTTTCATCTGGAACCCGGCGCGTGGGATGAGATTGCTTGGTCTGAAGCACTCCGTGAACAGGCCGACGTCTGCGTGGGGCTGCTTGCTGGTTCGCTGCCATTGAGATCCCCGGTCTCGGCCGCGACCATGCTGGCGCTGTTCCAAACGAGCAGTGCGAGCGTCCGAATGTTTGATCTCAACTTTCGGCATGAACCTGAGTCAACCTTGCTGACCTCGGTGCTGGAAGCCGCCACCCATGTGAAGGGCACTGTCGAAGAGTGGGTCCAGTTGGGCACGATCTTGTCTTGCCAAGCTGATCAAGCCCATGCCGTCGCCACCAAACTTCATGCTCAATTTGCGTTGGAGTCGTGTTTGGTGACCAATGGGGCTGGAGGCTGTGTGCTCCTGGATGGCGAGGGTGCCATGGCCGGTCTTCCCGTGGCCTTTCCGACGGCTAAAGGCGCGGATCCGATCGGAGCGGGAGATCACGCGGCTGCCGGCTGGATGTTTGCGTTGTTGAACGGTCGATCTCGATTGGATCAAGTGGCGGCCGCAGACATCATGGGGGCCTGGGCGGCGTCCCGGCCCGCTTCGGCCCCGGGCATTCCTCCGGCGGTTCGAGACCTTCTCGCTTAATCTCTCCCTCCATGTCACTTCTGCTTTTGCTTGCCGTTTCGTTGGCCGGTCAACCTTTGGCCTTCACCAACGCCCACATCATTCCGGTTGAAGGCCCCGAAATCCAAAAAGGCACTTTGCTGGTGGCGGACGGCAAAATTCTTGCTGTGGGTGCGTCCGTTGAAGTTCCTAAGGATGCATTGGTTCAGGACTGTTCGAACCAAGTCATCATGCCCGGGCTCATTTGCACCCACAGCCACATCGGAGGATGGGGGGGGGCTG
>CALDQF010000173.1 GCA_937911845.1 uncultured Phycisphaera sp.
CCCCGTCGCATGTGTGGCGGGGCTCTTCTTTTTTAATCGTCCCTCATAGAAGCAATGTCACACGATCAATAGGCTCGGAGGGACTCGAACCCTCAACGCTCAATTTGAGCCGCGGATTTTAAGTCCGCTGCGTCTGCCAATTCCGCCACGAGCCCGTGGCTTGACTCTACCAACTCCGGACGAGAAAGCATTGACCAAGTGCCTCGAAGTTAGAGGCCTGAAGTTGACCCCTCATCCGAAAAATCAAAGTTGGACTGCATCGCCTGTTGGATTTGACGGATCGGCGCTACACGGTAGTCCGAGAGGCGGTACAGCCACCGAGGCCAACGTGTCCATTCAGGCTGAATGTTCTGCCCTTGCGAGGGCACAAAATCCAATCCGCACCAAGCGCCGGATCCCTCTCTCTCCCCAAGATCAATGGAAACGATCAGTTGGCCTTCTTGGGCAGCGTAAGTCATGACAACGGTGTCACTGGACCACTGGTGCTCAGCACGGGGCAGAACAGCTTCAAAATTCAGTCGAGTGGGCCAGCCTGGAAGATCGGCTCGGGCAAATTGCAAAGCCTTGCTAGGTACTGCATCTAAGTTGTTCGCAGCAAGCTGCCAGGTCCCCTCGCTTTTTTCTGGTGAAGTATTCGTTCGGACAAGTCCCATGGATGCGAAGGTTATTTCAGTGATGCCAGATCGATCCAACGTGCAAAAAGTTGTGTTCAGCCAACCAATTGGGTTCACTTCCACCTCGACGTGACCCTTGCACTTGAAAGTTTGATCTTCAGTTGCCAATCGTGCAAAGGTACTTTTGGGGGACCACTGCTGCTTCCCCAAAACCACATGGCTCACAAGATCAGATTCGGCGAAGAGTTCGATCTCGATGGCCCGCCCATCTTCAGCAGACACGTCCAAATCGACGGCGGCATGACGCGCCGGATCTTGGGTCTTGGTTTCCCAACGTTCAAGCTGATCCAGTTGCACCAAAAGTTGTCGAATCCGATCCCATTCGACAGGGTAGTCAGCCGCAGAGGAGCATTTCCACTGTCCGGCGTCGCGTTGAAGCGAGATGGCCACGACCCCCTGCCGGATCGCGATGCCGTCAATGGCTTCGGCGTTGGTCTTAAGGTCTGGAACCATCGGTGTTCCCAAACCATCCTTTGCTGTCACTTGGGAACTGGGCCGAGTGATCACGGCCAGAAACAAGACCGTCGTGATCGCGGCCAACGGCATGAGACTCTTTTTCTTGCTCACGACACCTTCCTCCGCATCAGGAAGATCAATCCAGACAACAGTGCGACAGCCAGTGGCCAGACGATGGTGTTGAACAACATCAAATTGGTGCCCAGTTGTTCAATATCCGTACGGAGGTTGAGTTGCACCAACCGGAGTTGCTTCCGAGCCGCGATGATCTTGTCTTGCAACTGGTTCACTTCCGCTTCTTGCTCTGGGGAAATCAGCAAAGTGGTTTGGCTTCCTGTTTGGGCTTGCTGAAGTTGGCCAAGGCGACGCTCGGTCTCTTGAATTTCAGCCTCAAGACGGTTTTGTTCCGACAAATACTCGCCTTCAGCCGCTTGACGAATGGATTCCACCCGGACGAAGGGTCGGGTGTACTCACCGCGACCGCGCAACGACGCGAGGACGGGATCCCCCGCCATGGTCTCAATGGCATTCAGCATGAAGGAGCCATTGTCTGCAAACGTCCGGTACCCCAAACTGATAGACCCCAATCGTTCTTCACGAATCCAGTTGCTGTCCGATAGAAAATCTACATCGCCCAGCACCAGAATGTTGGCCACTCCGGTTGGCACATCTGATGAGCCGTCCAAAAGTTCTTCGAGCGCTGGATCAACAGAAACTTCGGCTTTGACCGGCGGGTATGCACTGTTGACGGTCCCAGTGAACCTCGCGGCCACAATCTGATGCTCACCACTGGATTCAAAGTTCTGAATCAAGGCGCCAGGATCAATCTGAAAGCCCACTTGGGCCGTCATCATCCTTTGACTGTTTTTGCTGGAGCGGACCACCGGAATCAAACGGGTTGGCGCGTCTTCCTCAATGGAGAAGGCCCCCGTTGTCGCGAGATTCAGGTTGGTCAAGCCCTTGGTGATGGGGTCGTCTGCATTGAGGTTTTCACTTCGAGCGTTCCACCACGCAATGAAATCCATGACCTCCACACCACGATCCGTCATGGCTTGAACCTGAAGTGCGAGATCACGATCGGCCACGAAGTAGCCTCGACTCCAATTCAAACCCCAGGCGGACAAAAATGCATCGAATTGACTGGCTGTCGGTTGTGGCCCCTGCATTCCAAAAGCCGCCTCGCCTTCTTGGGCATCGGCCTCACACCATGGATCCAGACACAAGAGCACTGGTTTCTCTTGGAGCACGTAGGTGTCGATCGCCACCGCCAATTCAGCGGAGATGGATCTGGGATGCACGATCCAAAGCAGATCAAGATCCTCGGGCAATGCGGTATCGGTCTCGGCAATGGGTACCACATCGAAAAGCTGCTCAACCTGGGACAAGATTTGCCAACCCGGTCTCATTTGCATCAATTGTTGGTCCAGACTTGGTGCCATATCGAGCGATGTCACCAGGCCAACCGTGGGCCGGCCAAGGCGACCAATAGAAATAACCGATCGCATCACCTCGTATTCCAAAAAACGCTCTTGAGTTGGGTCCAAATACGGAATAACACTTTGTTCGTCGACACTGTTCACCGCCACCAAGCCAAGTGTCAATTCGCGGCCCGCACCATCGATCTGAATACGGGACAACTGCGCGGCCCGTGCCAAGTCCTCCGCTTCAGAAAATGGCTCGGGATCCAGTATTCGGAGAGAAAGCTTGCCGTTGGAGACCTGAACCATTTCCTCGAGGAACTCTTGCACACGGTGCCCGTACGTACGAAAGCTCGGAAGATTTTCAGCGCTTTTTTTGGAGAAGTAGAAATCCAGCCGTACCGGCTCGTCAAGCTCGCGCAAGAGCGGGCTCACCCCGTCTGAGAGTGAGTACAACTTGTCTTCGGTCAGGTCCAAGCGAAAGCCTGGCAGACCAGTTGAAATCAAAATATTCGACGTGAAGACAGCAATAAGGAGAAGTGCAGATCCAAGCATTGCGGTTTGGGCGGATGTGTTGTTCAATTCAAGCCGCCTTTCGCCAATCGATCACGGCCGTGTTGATCACCAAGAACGCGACGATCAAGCTTGCGAAGTACAACACATCACGAAGGTCTATCACCCCTCGCACCATGGATTCAAAGTGCGTCAGCACCCCGATTGCCGAGAGACCTTCCACAACCATGTTGGGGGCCCATCCTCGGAAGAAATCTAGAACCACCGAAAAGCCGGAAAGCAACAGCAAGAAGCATGCCGCCGCACAAAGCACAAAAGCCACCATTTGATTTTTGGTCAGGCTGCTGATGGCACTGCCAATGGCCAAAAATGAGCCGGCGGTCAGCCAAGACGCGAGATAAGAGCATAAAATGACGCCGTGGTCTGGCTCGCCAAGAAATGACACGGTCCACCACATGGGGGTTGTGAGAATAAGCGCGAGACCAGTAAATGCCCAAGCCGCAAAAAACTTGCCCAGCACCAAGTCCTGCATGGTCAATGGCAGGGTTGCGATCAACTCAATGGTGCCCGTCCGTCGCTCTTCAGCCCACAACCTCATGGAGATTGCAGGCACCAGAAAGAGGTAGAGCCAAGGGTGAAACTGAAAGAACGGCCGCAAATCAGCTTGACCGCGGTCAAAGAACCCGCCGATGTTGAAGGCGAACATGCTCGCCAAGAACAAGAACACCACCAAAAAGATCGCCGCCAACGGCGTCGCGAAATAGCTGGAAAATTCACGGCGAAACACAACACTGACCCTTCTCACTGGCCTGCCTCCTCCAAGTCACCACTCGTCACCGAGCGAAACACCACATCCATGGCAGAACTCCCGGAACCTTCCGGTGCTCTCGCCATCAAACTCTCTGGTGTTTCATCAACCACCACCTTCCCCTTGTTGATGATGACAGCTCGGGTGCAAACCGCTTCCACTTCTTCCAAAATGTGCGTAGACAACACAATGGCTTTGCCCTGACTGGCACCCATTTCCTTAATCAGATTCCGGACCTCGTGCTTTTGATTGGGGTCGAGTCCATCGGTTGGTTCATCCAAAATCAAAACCGGTGGGTCATGCAAAATGGCTTGGGCCAACCCCACCCGACGCTTGAACCCTTTGGACAAGGTGTCAATGGTCTGACCCAAGACCTGCTGCAAATGAATTCTTTCGATCACCCCGTCCACCCGCCGGCTTGCCTCTGAACCCAAGAACCCTCGAGCTTGCGCAATAAACATCAGAAAGTCCCGCACCGTCATCTCCGGGTAGGCCGGTGCGCCTTCTGGCAGGTAGCCCATTCTGCGTCGAGCCTCGAGAGGATCAGCATCCAATGCAATACCGGCCAACTGAACAGAACCAACATCAGCTTCTAGGAATCCTGTCAACATACGCATGGTGGTGCTTTTTCCGGCGCCATTGGGACCAAGGAACCCGAGCACTTCACCCGCAGAGACGCTGAGGCTGATGCCGTCTACTGCTTGGATGGCACCAAATCGCTTCCGAAGATCTTTTGCCTCAATGAGCGTGGCCATACTTTTCTCCACCACCAAACGTTGTTGATTCCAAAACAAAAGGATAATTTTCGAAGAGAGATACGTCAGCCTTGTCGGCAATGTTCGCTCAAAAATATCGCTTACATCGGCGGCGAATCGGGGCGACGCCAGGGGTTGATCCGGCGCCCACGCTTACGCACCTGACGATTGATCAACTCCACAAAAATCGAAAAGCCCATTGCGAAGTAGATGTATCCCTTTTCGATGTGGAAGTGAACGCCTTCAGCCGTCAACATGACCCCAATCAGAAGCAAGAACGCAAGAGCGAGTGTCTTCACGGTAGGGTTTTTGGACACAAACGCGGAGATCCCTTCGGCCAGTGCGAGCATGATGCCGACAGAAATCAGCACCGCCACCACCATGACCGAGAGCGCGTCGGCCATGCCGACAGCAGTGATCACACTGTCCAAACTGAATACCAAATCCATCAACATCACTTGGAGCAGCACAGCGCCGAAGCTGGCGGTTTTGCCACGGGACGACTGGTCATCATGATGATCGCCTTCCACCAACTCATGCATTTCCATGACAGCCTTGGCCATAAGCACCAACCCGCCAATCAGCATGATGAGGTCACGGACCGAGGGCTCAAAATGCACCACGGCGAGATCCAAGACAAACAAAGCCTCGGTCAAACCCGTCAGCCAACCGATAGTGAACAGTAGGACTACACGCATGAGCATTGCGGCAATGAGTCCCAGCCTTCGTGCCGCGGCTCGGCGGGCCTCGGGCAAGCGGTCACAAAGCACTGAAATGAAGACGACATTGTCGATCCCCAGCACTGTTTCCATGGCGGTGAGGGTGAGAAGGGCCAGAAGGCCCTCGGTGGTCAACAACGCGGCAAAATCCATGGCTACAGCCTAACTGGGTTATGAGCACCATAAAAAGAGGCCCGGGCGGCGCAAAGCGCCGGCCCGAGCCCTTCCGGGGGCAAAATAATATTTACGAATTGTATGCCGTGCATGTCCCGACGTGGTCGTGGGCTTTGCATTTTGTGGGCATGTGGACAACCCATTCAGCTGTTGACCTCAGATTGTCAGAATCGGATCGACCATCCCAATTTGGCCGCCACTGCTCGTCGCTCAGGGCGGAAGGAATCTTCTTCATCACGAAGAAGGCCCTCATCGATCGCGACAAAAAAGTCACGGTCTGGGCCCAACACCCAACGAAGTCGACCAGACAACCCAAGCAAGTCAGAAGCATTGTCGTATTGCAATCGAATGTTGAAGGTGACATCGTCGCTGGGACTGACATCAACTCGGGCTCTGATGACCCGGACGAGTTCACTTTGACCGGCGTAGGTCAGCTTGTTCCATTCCATGGCCACCGCGGCCGCGAGCCCGGTTTGTACCCTCCAGTCCAAGCTCCCTGAATACTGCAACCGATCGCCATCGTAATACTCCCCGCCGCCCAAGTTGATACTTCCAGAAAGGGCCTCTTGGTTGGGCGTTGACCACGACACGCTCCCGCGCCAGTAGTCGTATTCACCGGCGTCAACCGAGACGCCTTCGATTGGACTGAAGGCATCGGGCAATTGCTCTTGATACCGCTCCAACTTCACATTGATGCTATCGCCGCGTTCCGATTGAAGTTCCAGCGGTTCGAACGTCATGCGATCAAATCTGGCGTTGGGACGGATCTCGTCGTAGATCGAACCAAACATGCCAACCTTTACGCGCCGGATCAATGGGTTCGAAGGGCGCCAGGCCCTGTAGATCCCGTAGAACCACTCATCTGCCTCGGGCACACGAACAAAGCCGAGCTTGGGATCAAAGCCTTCAAGCAGCCGCGCTACCCCACCTCGGATCGAGAACGTGTCACTCGAGTACGACAGCTTGCCGCCAAAAGCACCACCCGAACTGTCTTCATTGTCCGTGAATTGGGCCCACGCATTTCCTGTTGCGGTGCCCCCGTCTTCGAGATCACTTCGCCGCCAATTGAAATCGGCACCAGCGGTGGTGGCCCGGCCACCCGCAGGGTCGCCCCAAGTCATGATGACCCCGGCCGTTGATTCACGAAGAACGTCGGTACGCAAGCGAAGGACGCCAAGGTTCTCACCATCAACGACACCCGATCCGTTCATCTTGGTGTTTAAAAAACCCAAGCGGTATTGGCCAAGCCGGCCAGTGGCTTTCACTCCCAGATCCACATCCTGCCGATTGCCGCTGGCATCCAATCCGATCCGCCGACTGTAGAACGGCAACGGATCACGATTGATCCCCCCGAAGTCATAGAGGTCGGAATCGTCGAGAAAAAAGTCTCGACGCTCGGGAAAGAACAATGGGAAGCGACCCAAGTTCACTTGACGATCGTCCACTTCGGTTTCTGCAAAATCAGTGTTCGCCGTGACTGTCAGTCGCAAACCGGGAAGCGGATCGAAAGACAAATCAAACCCTGCATCACCAGTGGTGCTCTTGGGATCTCCGTTGTTGTCTTGGTGGCGAACCACCCCATAGGGACGGAAAGTCCACTGGGTCGGGACTTTGACATCGGAAAATCCACCAAGGCCCGCGTCATCTTCGAAGGCAGTCCAGGATCGGCCTTGTTCGATCACCCGCCAGCGAACAAGTTCGCGCGGACGCCGGTGTTGCCGGGCAAAATTGAAATGCCACACATCAACCCCAGGTTGAATTTGTAGCCCCTCCCAAGGCAATCTGATTTCAGCAGTCCACCCTTCATCATCGATCTGAACCGCTGCTTCCCACGGAGTGTCCCGCGCCGACCGTTGGCGGCCGTTGGCACTCAGCAGTGAATCGCCCATCCCGCCACCAGCTCCAACCGAGAAGACTCGACCTTCGCGGCGACTGCCAACGGGATCAACCGCGATGTAGACACAATCGTCCCCAGAAAAGTCTGGATCGCGCCCTCGCTGCACGGCACGGATGGTTTCAGGTGCGCTGTCGAAACAGCGAAACAAAACCCACAATGCACGTTGATCCTTCACCAAGCGGACCTCGATGGGATCGGTGGGATGGGCTCCAACGTTGGGCTCGATCACTCGTAGATCATCAAGAACCAACGCTTCAGTCCACGCCGAGTCATCACGAAATCCGTCCACGACAGGAGGTTCCGCAACATACGGAATAACCGGCGGAACAGAAACAAGAAACGCGGAGAGCATGCGATGCAACTCTAGGAGAGCACAGAAGACCGAAGATTCATTTTCAGCGGTTCAGGACTCAACTTTGGAAATTTGCCAGTATTCCAGTTCCACTGGAGCCTGACGACCAAAGATGGTGACCAGCACGCGGACAATGCCACGCTCAGGCAACACTTCGTCGACGGTTCCTTCGTAGCTGGCAAAAGGACCCTCGTTGATGGTGACGTTGTCGCCCTTTACAAATTCAAGTTTGACTTCGGCTTCGCTGTCAGGAACCCGTGAATCGAAAAGCATCTTTTCGACTTCTTCGGGGGTCATAGGAGTAGGTCGACCCGCGGTACCAACAAAATCGCCAACGCCGGTGGTCTCTTTGATCAAAAAGAAAACATCCTGCTGGATACG
>CALDQF010000174.1 GCA_937911845.1 uncultured Phycisphaera sp.
GTTGACCGACAACCCATCGGCCCCGAACCCATTGGCATCAGGTTGCGGTATTGAATTCTTCCGGTACCAAGACCTCCTTGTGCAAGACACGCTGAACGAGCCATATTGGGGCAATCCTTGTGATACAGGTGGCATTTCCGGAGACGAGTTGCTGGAGAACAGCAGGTTCAACTCGTCAGATTTTTTTCCGTGGCAGACCGAATTTAATGCTTACTTGGACGCGGGATCCGTTTTCGCCTATAACGCGGCCAAGTTGTACGGCCCGTTTGCCTCGGGAGAAACCCGAACCCGTATTTGGCAGGATTTCCCTGTTGTCGACGGCAAGAGTTACGCGGCCAGCGTGAGAGCCATCACGCCGTCATGGGACTCCATTTTTGGCACATCCAACTCGACATCGATGTCTTTGCAATTTTTCGACTTTGAAGGCAATTTGGTCGGCAGCGCAGACCAAGAAGTGATCTCAGGAAGCACCGGCGAAGATGTGGTCGTTGAGCGATCAATCTATGCCGCCGCGCCCGAGTCGGCCGTCACAGGACGGATGGTCTTGGCTTTTGACCAGCCATCTTTTGAAGTTGGTGCTGTTTGGTTTGACGACGCCAGTGTTCTCGAAGTGCAGCAGATTCTGCAAGCCGAAGACGCGATGTGGGACGGCCCCTCGTATTTTGAAGGCACCTCGGGGGGCGCGACGGGAAGTGGTTTATTGGATTTCCAAAATCCTACGGGCGACTGGATTGAATGGACCGTGCCCGCGGCGACCGACGATCTCGAGACCGTAGCATTTCGTTATGCCTTGGGTAACAGTCCTCGCCCCCTGGAACTCCAAGTCAACGGCGTGGTGATTGATCCCAGCCTGAACTTCCCCTCAACTGCTGGTTGGACCGATTGGCAGCTGGTGGAGGTGGAAGTCCCGTTTGTCGAGGGAGACAACGCGGTCCGCATCACCGCAATTGGTCAAAGTGGCGCGAATTTTGATGCTCTGATTGTGGGGGGGGCAAGTTCGGAATCAGGAGGCCAAGGGGAAAACCCAATTGTTTCGGTTCCCACGTTTGTGCACAAGCGTCCCATGATTGCATGGCTTCATACCTATTTCGGAAATCCTCGGGCTGAGGTTCCCTTGTTTGATACCGGTGGCAACGCCACCGTGACCATGGTTGGGGCAAACGGTTCTCCAGTCTCCGGCGAACCCTTCGGGGGAAATTGTGCTGGTGGGGTGAGCTTCTCGATGGGCGATCTCTACCCGGAGTCTTACCGTGGCAGTTGCTTCATTGCCGACCACACGTCGGGGTGGATTCGCGTGCTTCGCGAGGATGAACAGGGCAATTTGGTTTCGGTCGAAGAATTCCGCTCCAACATGGGCAATATTGCCGGGCTTTTCGACAATCCCTACACCGATGAGATGTGGCACATTCGTTGGCCCGATTACATGACCGCGTGGAAGTATTCTCCTTCAGGCAACCAGCCCCCAGTGGCGGTGGCCAATCTCGACGTGGAATGGGGCACCAGTCCGTTGGTGGTCAGTTATCAAGCTTCCGACTCGTATGACCCAAATGGCGGTGTCACGTATTGGGAGTGGGATTTTGGCGATGGGACCACAGACGGTTACCCCGATGGAACCCATGTTTTCACGGCCACCAATCCTGGTCAGCCAGAAGTGTTTGATGTGACTCTCCGAGTAAGTGACCCAGGTGGACTCAGCGATGAGAAGTCCTTTCAAGTCGTGGTCAATGATTCACCGCCAAGCGTGCAAATTTTGCAACCGGTCAACCTCCAGCTTTACCGAATTGATTCGCAATCTGAGGTTCCCTTCCGTTCAGTGGCCAGCGATGAGCAGACCCCAAACGAAGACTTGGAGCTCACCATGCAGGTCATCTTGCATCACAACGACCACACGCACCCGGAACTGGTGCTCGAAACCAGTGAAACAGACATTGTGCTCAGCCCCCTTGGCTGCGGTTTGGAACCCTTTTGGTATCGAATTGTCTCCACGGCAACCGATGGAATCGGTCTCACAGCG
>CALDQF010000175.1 GCA_937911845.1 uncultured Phycisphaera sp.
GGCCCAAGCCTGCTGGTCGTTCCGACGTCCGTCGTCTCCAACTGGCAGCGTGAGGCTGAGCGATTTGCACCCGACCTGCGAGTATCAATCCACCATGGTTTGGAACGAACGAGTGGTGACGCTTTCGACCGAATGGTCGAGTCCAGCGACATCGTGGTAACAACGTACTCGTTGGTTGGTCGCGACAAAGAGGATCTTGAACGCACGGAATGGCACCGTGTTGTTCTCGATGAAGCCCAGTACATCAAGAATCCTCCAACCAAGCAGGCCGCAACCATTCGTGCTCTTCCGGCCCGACGTCGTATTGCGCTCACCGGAACTCCAGTTGAGAACAGGCTGTCGGAACTCTGGTCTATCATGGAATTCTTAAACCCAGGATATCTGGGTTCATCTGGTGAATTCCGACGCCGGTTTGCGGTTCCAATCGAGCGCCATCGAGATGGAGATCGGGCCGAGCGGCTGCGTCAGATGGTTCGTCCGTTCGTGTTGCGGCGAGTGAAAACCGATCGTTCGGTGATTGATGATTTGCCACCGTGCACCACAACCATTGAACACGCCACCCTGACGCCTGAACAGGCCACGTTGTACGAGCAGGCTGTCTCTGGAATGATGGGTGAACTCGGTGAATCTGAGGGTATGCGTCGACGTGGATTGGTTCTTGCCATGCTGGTTCGCCTCAAGCAGATTTGCAATCACCCAGGTTTGGTCGACCGTGACGCCAACTCCTCTGAAATTGGGATCGACCCTGAAGCCATCCGCAACCGTTCCGGCAAATGCCGTCGTCTTTGTGAAATGCTCGAAGAGGTTCAGGCTTCAGGTTCCAAGGCCTTGGTCTTCACACAGTTCCGGCGAATGGGGCACTTGTTGGTCTCCATGTTGCGGCGGACGTTGGACCGAGAAATCCTTTTCCTTCACGGGGGAACCCCAACTGCCAAGCGTCAAGAAATGGTGGATCGCTTTCAGGAAGCGGGCAATGATATTCCAGTGTTCGTACTGTCATTGAAGGCCGGCGGCGTTGGACTGAACCTGACCGCGGCGAACCATGTCTTCCACTTCGATCGATGGTGGAACCCAGCGGTGGAAAATCAAGCCACGGACCGCGCCTTCCGAATCGGTCAAACACGTGCTGTGCAGGTGCACAAGTTTGTCTGTTCTGGCACGCTCGAAGAACGTATTGATCGCATGATCGAATCTAAAGTTGAGCTGGCCAAAAACATTGTTGGTTCCGGAGAGAATTGGCTGACCGAATTGGATTCCGATGAACTCCGAAATCTGTTGGCCTTCCGCGGTGGCGACTTTGGGGATGACGAATGACGGATCCTCAATATCAGCACGAGCGGACCGAGCCCCGCCGGGTCAAAAAAGGCATTCTGGTTGCCGAAGAGGGGCCTGATTGCACCGGAGATTCACCGGCATCTCGACTGTGGCTTTCCGTCTCGGAGCGTTCTTCCAGCGAAGCCAAAACCGAAGGCCTGCGTTGGGGAACCTTGGGTCAGGCCATGGGCGTTGTCGGTTTGCCCGGCCGCATTCGGGTAAAGGTGCAAGGCATTCGTCGCCAGCCGCATGAAGTTGATCTTCTGGTTCCAGTTCTCTCCGAGACGGTTCGGGAAATGGTCGTAGAACGTCTCAGCGAGGATCCCCGCAATCTGGTTCGTATCGAAGAGGGTGGAATTCCGGTCAGCTTGGTGGGTTTGATTCGGGAACTTGGTGGCCGTCTGGTGCCAACGGGCGCAGATTTGTCGGCGGAGTTGGACGAGCAGCCAATCGGTTTTGAACACAGGGTGGTGTGCGCTGCGGCTGCGGCCGCTCAGTTGCTCGAGCAGGACATCAAGCCGCTGTTGGTGGCGGTCGGACTTCCGATGGATGATCTGGCAGTCCTCCTTCGAGATGCACGAGCCGTCCGGCTTCGAGGTGCCCTCACCGCGCACCGAGATCCCCGGCCCACCACCGCCGGCCCTGACCCAGAACGGAACTTTTGGCGTGGTCGCAGTTCAGCGCAGCCCGAGGCGATGGGGCCGTTCCCACCTCTTGCCTTGTTGATGCGTTTGGGCAAGCCGCCATTGAAAGGGAAGTTTCCCATGGTTGGTTTGTTGGAGAGCATCTACCGAACTGTTGCAGAAGATGTGAACCGTGACCTAACCGAACGAGACGAAGCAATGGCCTCGCCGCCGGAATAGCACTGACTGGCTTGCGTCTTTTAGCCCCAGACGCTGAGAAGTCGTAGAACATCCTGGAACGTCACGGCACCATCACCATCGAGATCGGTGGGACACGGCGTACCGCATGGTCCGAATGAACTCAAAAGCGTAATGAGATCTTCGAAGTCCACATCTCCGTCGCCATCAAAGTCAGCTGGATCACCCGTGTCGCAGGACTGCACGGTGATCTCAACTCGGTCAACGGCCGATTCCACCACCGAACCGTCACCGATGTCGGTTGAGACAAATCGAATCCGGCAGGTCTCGGAGGGGGTCACAAAATCAGCCACCCGAAATTGCTTCTGAACCCAGCCTCCTGCAGATTCGCTGGAATTCCCCGCGACCGTTTCCAAATTGACCCAAGAGTCGCCATCGTTGGCTGAAATTTCAACCGTAAATGGGTCGCCTCCGGGGCTGGCCCCGACGGCATTGTTGTGCCAACGCCAGTAACTCAGAACGGCGTCGGGATTGCTGGCGTCTAACGTCGGCGAGGTTAGTACGGTCTCGCCACC
>CALDQF010000176.1 GCA_937911845.1 uncultured Phycisphaera sp.
GTTTGGTTGTTGCTGCCGGTAACCATGAGTCCGCCGCCAAAGCCTTGCATAGAAGTCACGTCGCACTCTTGGAAGGTGCCACGGCCCGAGTCGGACCAGATCGCGACGTCGTCGAGGGAGCGGGACATGAACAAGAAGCAGTGGTCGCCACAGTCACTTTCCCAAGTATCGATGTCTTGCAAATCGACAGGGGATCCTTGAGCGCTGTAGTCCATAGCGTCGCGTGGCACGATTTTGGTTTCCACGTCGAGGCCATTGGAGAGTTCGGTGAACTGGCGTGGCTCGCCGATGTAGGTTCCACGACCGCCTTCAAGCTTCATCGCGTATCCGTTGTCGTTGTTAAAGCCGTTGGTGGGGTTCAAGAAGCTGACGTCTTCCCATTTCGCGCTGTAGAAGCCACCGTAGTCTCCGGCAGTGACGAATGGTCGCAGGGTGATTTCGTTGTTGTCGATGTGCAGCGACTCGACGTAGAGGCCGCCACGGACAACGACTTCATCGCCGTCAGAAACCGCATCAAGAACATCCTGAATGACGGGGTACTGGGTGTTGTTGCCGACGTACCAGAGGTTGGTGCCATCAGCTTGGGGGACGGGGTTGGGATCTGGGAACTCTTGTCCCAAAGCCACGGAAGCGACCGCGAGGGTCGAGACAGTAGAAAGTGCAAAACGCATGTGAATTTGACTCCAAGCGTGATTTACGACAGCAGGCCTGGCAGGGGACCCCCCCCACTTACATCCACCCACTGTTTGACTAACCGTTGTACGTCAGTTGTTTAAAACGACAAGCCTGCGTGTAAGACTTTTGAGAAACGCTGATTTGATCCAAAAAACAAGCCTCGGCGAGGTGCCGAGACTTGCATAAGTTGTGCATAAGCCTGGGGTTTACTCGCAGGTGTCGCCAAACTCCACCAGGACGTTCAACAGGTCGTTGAAGTCAATTTCACCAGAGGCATCGAGGTCAGTTCGACACATGCCGAGCAGGGTGTAGAGGGTGTCTAAGTCAAATTCGTCGACATTGCCATCATTGTTCAGGTCAGGATTGGGGCCCTCGAGGGAATTTAGGCCGATGCAGTCGAAGTTGTCGGCTCCAATCCGATACTCAGGCATGTAAGGAGTATGAATGGCGTAATCCGCATCGGTCTCAAGATAAGAGTCCTCGGGTTCGGTTGGATTTGGGAATGAAAATCCGTTGTTCGAGCCCAGGCACATGCTGCTCATCATGAGTTGTGGGTTTCCGCCCGAGGCATCATCGTGATCTACCCAAGCAACACCGCCGTAGAGGGAGGTCACGGTCTCGTTGTCTCTGAAAAACCCGTTGTTAAATCGATACTCATCGGTTGGAAGGGATCCATTGGCATCCCAGTAGAAGGTGCCACGGCCCGATTTGTTATCTGAGAAGACGCACCCAATGAAGGTTCCGCGGCCTTTTTTGGCCATAATGGTCCCATTTGCGGCACGCGCTTCGTTGAGGGTGATAAGGCAACTATCCCACTGAGTGTCACATCCGTTCAAGTAAACAATGCCGTACGCTGCTGCATCGCAGTAGGCGATCGTGCAGTTGGTAAATGTTGGTCTGGTTGAATGATCACCAGTGACGTTGACAACGCAAACTGGCTCGCCAGATTCTTCGTGAATGTTTCCCGTAGCGAAGAGATAACTGAGAGTCGCATCAACAAACGAGGTCTGGTTGTCTGAGCCGGTGACCATGATGCCGCCACCAAGGCCTGATTCAGACTCAATGCCGACGTTACTAAAGGTGCCCTTTCCAGAGTGTGACCAAATGGCAACATCATCGAGACTTCGAGATCGGAATCCAAATCCGGAGGTGGGCGAGACGTTTGGCACGATCACCGGATCTGACAAAGCCTCGTAGGTGGCACTGTCGCGCGGGGTGATCCGTGTCAGCACGTCAAGTCCGTTTGAAAGCTCAGTGAACTGTCGCGGTCTACCAATATAGGTGCCGCGCCCACCTTCCAATTTCATGGCGTAGCCGTTGTCGTTGTTGAATCCTTCGGTTGGGTTCAAAAAACTGACGCTGTCAAAGGATGTAGTCAAGTCACCATTGGCATCAGTTGTGCCCGTAAAGAAAGGCCTTAGTGTGACTTCGTTGTTGTCGATGTGGAGGGACTCGACATAAAGACCCTCTCGGACAACGACTTCGTCGCCATCAGAGAGAACATCAAGGACGTCTTGAATGACGGGATATTGGGTGTTGTTGCCGACGTACCAGAGGTTCGTGCCATCAGGTTGAGGTACGGGGTTGGGGTCTGGATATTCTTGTCCCAAAGCCACTGAAGCGACCGCAATAGTCGAGAGAGTAGAAAGTGCAAATCGCATGTGAATTTGACTCCAAGCGTGAACGGGGGTCGGCTGGATCGGTAGGGTCGCACCCAATAACATCCTCCAGCAACGATGTAATTAATCTCTCGTCAGTCTTTAAATGACGCAACGATCTTGTTCAATGTTGAGGGGCTATGGACTGCCCGCCAATATTCTGTTCCTTGATGTTCTTTTGTGCTTGAGTTGTGGGTGGATTCGTACGGCAACTCGCAATTCATCACGATGCTTCTGTTTTGATCCACTAGGTATTCTCAATACTGTGTGGTGCACGCCATTTATCCACGTGAAATTTGTCGACGTCATTCGTCGACATTTTGTTTGAAGCAAAAAAAGCCCCGGCCGAAGCCGGGACTTTGATTGTTGAATTTCAGCTGCTGACGAATTATTCGCAGGTGTTTCCGAAGTCCACCAAGACGTTCAACAGGTCGTTGAAGTCAATTTCACCAGAGGCATCAAGGTCATTTCGACACATGCCGAGCAGGGTGTAGAGGGTGTCCAAGTCGGATTCGTCGACAGTGCCATCATTGTTGAGGTCGGCTTCGGCACCCTGTTGGGTGAGTTCCCCAAAGCAGCCGATGTTGTCAATGCCGATGCGGTACTCAGGCATGTAAGGAGTATGAATGGCGTAGTCCGCGTCAGTCTCAAGATACGAGTCTTCAGGATCAGTGGGGTTTGGGTAACTCAGACCATTATTGTCGCAGAAGTCCATGGCAGTCATGGTGAGTTGAGGGTTTTCGCCAGCGGCACCATTGTGATCAACCCAGGCAACGCCGCCGTAGAGGTCGGTCACTGTGGAATTACCATAAAATGATCCACCTTTGAAGCGATATTCGTCCGTAGGAATGGTGCCGCTTGCGTCCCAGTGGAACGTGCCACGTCCCGACTGGTTTCCATTGATGCGGCATCCATCGATTGTGCCACGCCCACCGACGGCCATGACGGTTCCATCAGCGGATTGACAGTCGTTATACTCGATGTTGCTGAAGAACCATTCAGTATCCGAGCCATTCATGTAAACCACGCCATAAGCGGCGGAATCATTGTTTATGACATTGCAGGAGTGAAAAGTTGGACGGGTTGACAGGTCACCCGTGACATTCACAACACAGACGGGCTCACCGGACTCCTCGTGGATGGCGCCCGTTGCAAAGAGGTATTCCAAGGTGACATTGACAAACATGGTCTGGTTGTCAGAACCGGTGACCATGATGCCGCCCCCGAGGCCTTGCTCCGAAGTGACGTAAGCATTCTTGAACGTGCCTTTGCCAGAGTTTGACCAAATGGCAACATCATCAAGACTCCGGGATCGGAACTCAAATACAGCGATGTCAAGATGTTCATAGTTGGTTCCGAAGATCTCGTC
>CALDQF010000177.1 GCA_937911845.1 uncultured Phycisphaera sp.
TGCTTCCACCTGGGAAGCCAACGACCGCTTGGATCGGGACCATATCGAGTCGGTACCCAGGGCCAACGTCTCCGTCAAAATCAGTTCTCTGTCGGCGACCCTTGATCCCATTGACACCGAAGGTTCGATCCGAGACTTGTTGTTCAGGATGCGACCCATTCTGCAAGCGGCGGCCAAACACAATGTCCTCATCAACTTCGACATGGAGTCGCACGAATCCAAAGACCTCACGCTGGAATTGGTGCGACGGGCCTGCGAGTTGGAGGACTTCCCTGCCGGCATGGCCATGCAGGCCTACCTCAGATCAGGAAGCGACGATGCCCAAAGCATGATCGATTGGGCCAAAGCCACGGGCCGAAGGCTAACCGTGCGTTTGGTCAAAGGGGCCTACTGGGATTACGAGACCATCCACGCCGAGGAGATGGGCTGGCCCGTCCCCGTATGGAGCCGCAAGCAAGACAGTGACGCGTGCTTCGAGCAGATGGCTTGGCAATTCCTCCAATCCACCCCACGGTCCACCAACGAAGGTGGCATCAAACTGGCCTTGGGCTCTCACAACGCCCGCTCTATCGGATTTGCATTGGCTTCCTGCGAGCACCTGAGCCTTCCCGAGTCGGCGCTGGAGCTGCAAATGCTCTACGGCATGGCCGATGAACTCAAGGCCGCAAGTGTGGACGAAGGATTGCGACTTCGTGAGTACGTCCCGGTTGGGGAGATGATTCCCGGCATGGCCTACTTGGTGCGAAGGTTGCTCGAGAACACCTCCAACGAATCATGGCTGCTGGCCGCCGGTTCGGAAAAGCCCGACCCCAACAAGTTGCTTGCATCACCGCATGTCACCCACACCCAGCCTGATCCCGGCGAAGCACTGTTGGATGACGCTCCCGAACGACACCTGTTGACCTCAGGGGTCAAAGGGGTTGGTGATGATCGACCGTATGTGAATGAAGCACCACGCGATTTCGCCCACGATGCGGTCCGTACCGCTTTCCAAACTGCCATCGATACCACAAACGTGCCCCATCAACCCGTGGATGCCACCGAGGACGACGCCGAACACGCGCTTGCTGCCGCCCACAAGGCGTTCCCCCGTTGGCGAGACGAGGACCCAAGAGTTCGGGCGAAAGTTCTGACCCAAGCTGCGGCCATCATGCGTGCTCGGCGTGACGAACTGACGGCCGTGATCGTTCATGAAAACGGGAAAGGCTGGCGGGATGCCGATGCGGAGACCTGCGAAGCCATCGACTTCTGCGAGTTCTACGCTCGAGAAGCCATTCAGTTGTTTGAAGAGCAACGACTCGGCGAGTACGTCGGGGAACACAATGCGTTGATCCACGAAGGCCGCGGCCCCTGCGCTGTCATCGCACCGTGGAACTTCCCTTTGGCCATCTTATGTGGCATGTCGGTCGCCGCCCTGGTTTCGGGCAACCCTGTCCTCATGAAACCGGCCGAACAGACCACCGGGGTCGCCAGGATTCTCTTTGACATTCTGCGTGAAGCTGGAGCTCCCGAAGATGTGTTGCACTTCCTACCCGGACGCGGAGAAACCGTGGGGGTGCAATTGGTAAGCGACCCTCGCGTCGCATTGATCGCATTCACTGGATCCAAAGCGGTTGGCCTGAACATCATCGAAACCGCGGGATTGACCAGCGAAGCGCAAACCCAGGTAAAAAAGGTTGTTTGCGAAATGGGCGGCAAGAACGCCATCATCGTGGATGCCTCCGCCGATCTAGACGAGGCCGTGCTTGGCGTCCGATCCAGTGCCTTTGGGTTCCAAGGGCAGAAATGCTCAGCATGTTCACGCTGCATCGTGGTTGATGAAACTTGGGATGAATTCCTCGAACGCTTCATCGGGGCGACCGAGGCACTCATCATTGGCGACCCGCGCTCCCCCAGCACGGATGTTGGCCCCGTGATCGATGAAGACGCGGCCGCGATGATTCGACAGCGCATCGAAGCAGCCAAGCAAGAAGACCAATTGGTTCTAGGCATGGATCTCCCCGAGGAAGGGCTGATGCCAGGACGGTCGTACATCGCCCCGCATGTCTTTGTGGCAAAGGATTCAAAGTCCAAACTTATGCAAGAAGAGATTTTTGGTCCAGTGTTGGGTCTTATACGAGCCCGAGACTTCGAGCACGCCTTGGAGCTGGCGAACGACGGTCGGTACCGCCTCACTGGAGGCGTCTACAGCCGTAAGCCCGCCCACCTCACGCAAGCGCGGCGAGAATTCCGCGTCGGGAACCTCTACCTCAACCGAAGTATCACGGGCGCCATCGTGGGCCGCCAGCCCTTTGGTGGAGCCGGCATGAGTGGCGTTGGATCCAAAGCTGGCGGTCGGGATTACCTGCTGCAGTTTGTGGAGCCACGCGTGATTACAGAAAACACGATGCGTCGAGGGTTCGCCCCCGGCTTAGGTTAAAACACCTCGATCCCTCAAAATGGAGAACGCAACATGTTGATGCTCCTCGCGATTTTGTGCCTCCCTCCCACCGCCGAGACCGCGGTCCCGGTTCATTCCCACAACGACTACTGGCGAAGCCAGCCTTTACAGAAAGCCCTTGAAGCAGGCTGCTTGTCGATTGAAGCAGACGTGGTGGTGCGTGAAGGAAAGCTCATGGTGGGCCACGGCCCTCGAGAGGTCACACCCGAGCGAACCCTCACTTCGATGTACCTGTCACCCTTGGCCGAAATCGTCCGGGCAAGGCAACGCGTGTACCCCCAAGACGAACGCCCCTTAATCCTTCTGGTGGACCTCAAGACCGGCTGGTCCTCCAGCAAGCCTGCCCTGAAAGCCGTACTTGAAGAGTACGTGGACATCTTGAAGGCGCCGGCGGGCCGCCACCAAGGCGATGGTGGCGTTTTGCTGGCGGTCTCGGGTTCGGGCTCCGACCAGAAAGGGGCCCCGTGCGGAATCGACGGACGGATCACTGGACTCGGCAACCAGCTGTCCTTCCTCGAAAAGCCGATGATCAGCCAATCCTTCCGCAGCCGCTTCCGGTGGTCGGGACTGGGCACGCTCGACCCTGATCAGCAAACCAAACTTCGTGCTCTTTCGGGGCGGGTCAAAGTTGAAGGTCGCCTGCTTCGGTTGTGGGCGGCGCCGGATACTCCGGAAGCTTGGAGGACTCTGATCGATTGTGGCGTCGGGTTGATCAATACCGATCAGCCCACCAAAGCGGCGAAGTTTGTACGAGAACTTTTGCCCAACCGCCTCCGAGAAGCGTCCGGTAAGAGCCTGCCTCAAGCGTCAGCCGCCCCCAATTCAGACCCGCCCACCTGACCGGTCGATATACGAAGCCGGGGCGAATTTGGTGTGATCTTCGTCCCAACTCTTTGTCCCCAGCCGTGTTCGGCTGTCTGGAGTTGCTTCATGCGTTACGCAAATCAACAACGTGCATTCACAATCATTGAATTGTTGGTGGTCATCGGGGTCATTGCGGTCCTGTCGGCGATCTTGCTTCCCGCCATTGGCACGGCCCGGAACAATGCCAAAACCACCACCGCAAACTCTAACTTGCGGCAAATTGGCACCGCGGTGGCCAAGTATCAGAACCAAAACAAAGATCGATTCATCGACAACAAGTACAACCTCGGTCGCTGGCTGGCACCACAATCCAACGCCACTCCCGACACACTCGACTGCAGCAAACCCTGGGACTACAAGTCAGCCCCTGGGGCTTCCTATTGGGGCCTGCCACTTTCCGATTTCACCGGCATCGGCAAAGAAGCCTGGCACGAC
>CALDQF010000178.1 GCA_937911845.1 uncultured Phycisphaera sp.
GGATTGAAATCATTGCCGTGGTTGGTGAACCTGAAACTGCTGAGGCCAAGCGAGAATTGCAACGTGCTTTGCCGGTCGGCGTTCAGCCCAAGCAGATTCTCTGGGTTCCTGTGATCGATGGCCTTCACCAACCTTGGGAGGAAGTTGAATTGCATTCCGATTTGGATGGGATGGCCCTGACCCAACGCCTCCATGATGCAGTGGATGGACATCATGTGCTGAGTGTGGATGATCTTTTGCGGGGCGATCCCGTGCTCAAGCCTGCACCGGTCAACGATCCGGCCCCAGCACGCCGAGGGCCTGGTGTTCGCATCGCAGCTCCAGTTGGTCATGCGATGTCCACGGCGGAGCAAGAGCTTCCAAGTGCTTCTGCAGCATCACCGCAAGGCCTTGGTTCGGTTTCTTCGGACGGCCCAGTTGCCGATGCCCATCATCAGCCCGCCTCATCATCTTCGAATCCTCAGGTCGGATTTGAACATCTCCAACCATGTTCTTGGAAAGTCCCTGGTGGCTCAGGTCAAGTGGTTCAAGATCATCAGGGTGACGAGTGGGGAGTGGTCCTTCGAAATCCCCATCTTCGGCAGGTGCTCAGTGAACTGAAAGCATTGCAGGCGCTCTGTGCCTCTGGCCTTCCAGAAGCCTTAGGGTTTGGAAGTGCTGATCCCATACTTCATGTGGTGGTCTCTCCTGAGGGTCTGGCCGAAATTCCAGCCGTGTCTGGTCTGAGACGATGGTGCTGTATTGAGGGCTGCCATTACCCCGTGGCGGATTGACAGCACCGATGGGGTGTGATTTTCAGGTACATCCTGCTTGAGCAGATAGGCTATGTCTCATGCTTCCCCTGAAGTCACGGCTTCTGCATGCTTTGTTGGCTGTTGTTCTATGGTCAGGTCTCGCTCTGGGTGCTTGGATGAAGCCAAGTGCGAAGGGGCACGGCACCCATCGTCAGTTGGGGCTCCCCCCGTGCTCGTGGATGCTCATGTACGACATGCCCTGTCCCTCGTGTGGCATGACCACCGCAGTCTCGAATGCCGCCCATGGTCGGTTGTGGACCTCTTTCCGGACCCAACCGGCAGGGGCCACCTTTGCGGTCTTGACCTCAGTGGTTGCGGCCGCGGCCACGGTTGGGGCTTTGTGTGGGAGTCCCCTGGTGATTCTTTTGTTCAGCGCTCTCACCCCAAGTGCAGCTTGGATGGCTGGCGGGGGACTTGTTCTGGCTTGGATCTATAAAATTCTGGATCACCAAGGCGTTCTCAATTGATCACACTGAACCGCTGCTTTTTGCTCCTTCTGATGCCCCTGCTCGCAGGATGCGCGGCCTTCGGTCTTGCTTCGGCCATTGGCCAGTCGCTCGAGGAGCAGACGGTCATGGAAGTTGCGGCCGAGTATCCCTACTTGGAGGGAGAAGTAGTGGCGGTTTTGGTCGATGCGGATCTGGGTATTCGTTACGAACATCAGAACGTGGTGCAGACCGTCGGGGCAAGCATGGCTCAACGGCTCCTTCAGCAAGCCGACTGTCGGGTGGTCAATCCGCGTCAAGTTGCGTCATGGCAGTTGAAGCGGGGGGAGTGGAACTTCACTCCAGCTTCTGAGATTTTTGAGGAATTGGGGTGCACTCGCCTGGTGGTGATCGATCTCATCGAGTACCGGCTCAATCCACCAGGAAACAGATTCTTGTGGGAGGGATACGCCCTGGCCACCGTGAACGTGTATGAAGCCGACGGGTTCGATCCGGATGGGCCGGCCGCGATCATCGATCTTGAAGTGGAATTTCCGGACGTGGCCCAGTTGACCCGAGCCGAAGCCAATGCCGATCAGATTGAGTTGGGGTTGTTGAACAAGTTCATCAAAGAGGCGGGCTTCCTGTTCTACCCGCACTGGGAAGCCAAATTCCCTGACCGTTACCGCGGAGATCCCATCCCGGTCGGCAATTCCAAACGCACGGAGCCCCCAACGCTATGACCCGCTTTCTTTTGTTCACGTTGGTTGGATTTCTAACGGGCTGTAATGTGATTGCCCCCATCGCGGCGGTGATTGAGCCTGAAGATACCACCGCCCGCGCCTATCGATTACCCAATCGTCCTTGTGTGATCTTCGTTGAAGATCGAGTGGGCGCTATTGGCATGAATCTCCCAGGCGTACGTTCCCGCATAGGCAAACAGGTCACGGCGTATCTACTCGGGAATGAGATTCACTCTCGAATGATCGAACCGGACGACGCTCTGCGCGTGGCACAAGCTTCCGACCGAGCCAGCGAAATGTTGTCACTTTCAGAAATTGCTCGCCGATGTCGAGCGGATTTGATGGTGAATGTTCAAGTGCGCGCGTGGGCTTTGGTGGGGCAAGACGGGGTACCACGTCCCACCGCCACAGCCGTCGTTCGTGTGCTTGACATGACGAAGCGACAGCAGGTCTTCCCCGATTCCAGCGGTGACGGGCGCGAGGGATTTGTGGTGGCTCAATTGGCCATTACCGATCCCAACAAAGTGCAGTCTCGGCAAGACGCTCGTCGGGTGAATCTGGAGTTGGCCGATGAACTGGGTTTGCAAATTGCTCGTCTGTTCGATGAGTACGTCACAGATCCATTGGG
>CALDQF010000179.1 GCA_937911845.1 uncultured Phycisphaera sp.
TGGCTCGCCCTGACAGGAGGAATGCCATGAGCGCTGACCACTTCGATCTCATCGTCATTGGCGGAGGACCCGCCGGCTACGTCGGTGCCATCCGCGCCGCCCAACTCGGTATGAAGGTCGCCTGCGTTGAACGGGGGAAACTCGGTGGCGTCTGCCTGAACTGGGGCTGCATCCCCACCAAAGCATTGCTGCACAACGCCGAGCTGTACCAGCATGCAATCACGCATGGTGCGGAATGGGGACTGAAGACCGAAGGGGTCGAGGTCGAATGGGACAAAGTCATCGGACGGAGTCGAAAGATCACCGGAACCCTGAACGGCGGCATTGCGTTCCTCTTCAAGAAAAACAACATTGAACACATCGACGGCCACGCGACCATCACCAGTGGCAAATCTCCCGTCGCGCCGTGCAAAGTTGAAGTGCGTGAAGCGGGCGAGGAGTACTACACCGGTGAAGGATCTGGTGCTGCCAACCGAACTTTGACTGCGGACAAAGTGCTGGTGTGCACCGGGGCCCGACCACGTCACTTACCCAATCTTGCCCACGATGGAAAAGTGGTGATCTCGTCTTTCGAAGCGATGACCCTCCCGGAGAAACCCAAGAAGATGGTGGTCATTGGTTCCGGAGCCATTGGCATGGAGTTCGCGTACTTCTACAACGCTTTTGGGACCGAAGTCCATGTGGTCGAAATGCAAGACCACATCATGCCCATCGAAGACCAAGACATCTCCGCCGCGGCGCAGAAAGCCTTTAAAAAGCAGGGCATCCACTTCCACACCGGGTCTACCGTGGCCGATGCTCAGATTTCAGGCAGTGGAGCCAAATGCACCATTCGGAAGGCCGGTGAAGCATCGGGGGGGACTGATGTGGACGCAGATGTGGTCCTGGTCGCCATTGGTGTTGAAGCTCGAGTTGACGGTGTGTTTGCCGAGAACCTTCGCCCTGAAATGGTGAAGGGCTACATCAAAACCGATTACCAAGATGTTCCCGAACCCACGTACGCCACCAGCATCCCAGGTGTCTACGCCGCGGGCGACTGCATCGGTCCCCCTTGGCTGGCCCACGTCGCCAGCGAAGAAGCCGCGGCCGCGGTTGAGCGTATGGCAGGACACCACACCTTGGGTGTGGATTATGAATCCATCCCCGGCGCAACCTATTGCAACCCTCAGGTGGCAAGTGTGGGGATGTCAGAGCAATCGGTCAAAGACGCTGGTATTGAATACAAGGTTGGCAAGTACCCATTGAAGGGACACGGCAAAGCCATCGCCGTTGGGGCCACTGAAGGCTTGGTGAAGCTGATTGTCAGCAAGAAGCACGGTGAAATTTTGGGTTGTCACATCTGTGGTGAAGACGCCAGTGAGTTGATCGCCGAAGTCTGCGTGGCCAAGCGTCTCGAAGCCACCGTCGAAGACATTATCTCAACGGTCCACGCCCACCCAACCATGCATGAAGCCGTTCACGAAGCCGCTTTGGCCGCGGACGACCGCCTGATTCACGGCTAATTCAACCTGGCGTGCCGCTCTTCCGGAAGCGGCTGGCCGATGGTGATTTTGGATCCGCCGCCACCGACCGGCGGTGGTACTCCATGGCTTGCTGCACTTGACCGAGAGCCTCGAGGCAGAGTGCCACGTGATGGAGCACGGCGGCATCCTCACCAAGCTCTTGGAGCGCCGTTCGCGCGGCGGCCAAACCTTGGTCGGCCCGCCCGATACTGCGCAAACCCACAAGCCACTGCTGAACCAGAATCCGATTCTTCGGGAATCGGGCCCGTGCGGCCTCGTAGGCCGTCTCAGCTTCTGGGATTTGACCAGCTTTCAACAGTGCAATGGGATAATCGAATGCCCGATAACGGCCAAAAATCCGGTCCTTGTCAAAATCCAGGTGATTAGAGGATCCATCAGACGTCTCAAACGAACGATAGAACTATCCAAGGCCCATCGCCTGGCGTAGAGTGAACTGAATGTTTAAGAACAATTCTTTACTGTCAAAATACTGCTGGTTCGCAGCATTCTTATCTATTGTGATCTCAGTGGCTCTTTACTTTGTCCATGATCAACTTTCAGGGATCTTTGTTGGGTTATGGGCTGCGCCTCTCATGATCCTGGCAAGAAACTCAGATACTTAAAATGGATGTCATAGTTGTCTGCTTGGTATTCCTATATATGTTTGGCTTCATTCTCTGTGTTTGTCTTGGTGCAGGATCTCGAAAAAGTTCCTGGAGAGACAGTGAATAGCAATCATAGTTATTAGGCTAAAAATCTGGTTTTAGCCGTGACAGAACAACTCTGGACAGAATTTTCTGGAAATTACAAACGTTTAGGAGTCTCTATCCATGCTTCGCTCCCTGCTCATTTTGGCCACCTGCTCTGGCCTTGCTACCGCCCAAGAATATGAATCTGTTCGCGTCACCAACGGCTTGTACTACCCCGTTGGCGCTGAAGCGGCCCCAGGAACCATCAATCGGCTGTATGTCCACGAGCAGCGTGGCATCATCAAGATTGTGGACACGCTCAATGGAAGCGTTTCTGGAACATTCATGAACATCGACTCCAAAGTTGGTTCGTTCACCGGTGAAGGTGGGTTGCTTGGTCTGGCCTTTCACCCGGATTTTGCCACCAACCGCATGTTCTTTGTGAACTACACCAACAACTCTGGCAATACAGTCATCGCCCGCTACACCGCCAACAACGATGACTCCGCCAGCACGGAAAGCGAAGAAATCTTGATGACGGTCAGCCAGCCATATTCCAACCACAACGCTGGCTGGCTGGAATTCTCGCCTGTTGATGGATACCTCTACCTCTCCATGGGAGATGGTGGTTCGGGTGGTGATCCCGGCAACCGAGCCCAAAACATCAACACCAAGCTCGGCAAGATCCTTCGGATCAATGTCGACAATCCAACCGGGTACACCGTCCCTTCGGACAATCCGTTTGTGAACGCCAGTGGTGACGACACCATTTGGAGCTACGGCGTTCGAAATGCCTGGAAATGCTGTTTTGACAGCCTCAACGGTGCCATGGTCATGGCTGACGTCGGCCAAAACGCTTGGGAAGAAGTAAATTACGAGCCCGCTGGCGAAGGCGGCCGAAACTATGGTTGGCGTTGCTACGAAGGCAACAACAGCTACAACACCTCAGGCTGTCCTTCGCAAAATTCACTCAGCTTCCCCGTCCACACCTACTCCCATTCGTCTGGAATCTCCATCACCGGCGGCCGGGTCTATCGAGGTCCTGTGGCATCCCTGTATGGACGGTACTTCTTTGCCGACTACGCATCAAACCAAATCTGGAGCATCAACCCCGAAGGCGGTTCGTTGATCAATCACACCTCAGCTTTCTCACCCGACGTCGGCAGCATTGGTCTCATATCAGGCTTTGTCGAGGACAATGAAGGCAACATGTACATTTTGGATCGCGGAACCAATTCCAATAATGGTGAAATTTTCGCCATCCGAACCACGGTTCCACCGACACCTCAAGCTTGCTGCTTCAGCAATGGTTCATGCACCCAAGTGCTGCCTGGCGACTGTGCGGCCGCTGGAGGCGATGGTGGGTTTGGCGAAGTTTGTGAGCCTCAACCTTGCCCCCCGCCAACCACTGGTGCATGTTGCATCAGTTCGAGTTGTGCCGTGCTGACTCCCGATGCTTGCAGCATCTCCAATGGCAGCTTCGCCGGATTGGGAACCGAATGTGATTCGGCTTGTGCCCCAAGAGCGTGCTGCTTGGGTGGAAGCAACTGTGTGGATCTGACCCCCCCGACCTGCGCTTCGCTTGGTGGGGAATTGGCTGGTGACGAATGCACCTCCAACACGTGTGCCCCGGCCTGCCCGGCCGATCTCGATGGCAACGGTTCGGTTGACTTCGCCGATCTCGTCAACATGCTTTCAGGTTGGGATCAGCCTGGGGCCGCTGACTTGGACGAAAGCGGTTTGGTTGACTTCAATGATGTCATCATCCTGCTTGGCGTCTGGGGCCAGTGCGACGGCTAAAGCCGCCAAGTGACCAATGGCCTGAGGGCCAAAATTGTCATTCACCAAAGCCCCTCGCCTCTGGCGAGGGGCTTTTTCTTGGGTTCAAGTCAAACTCAAAGGCTTGGCGAGGCCCTCATCGCTGGTATACTTTTCCGTTCCCGTGCCTGCGGGAAGCCCTCGGGCTTGTAGCTCAGCTGGTTAGAGCGCACCCCTGATAAGGGTGAGGTCGGTGGTTCGAGTCCACTCAGGCCCACTTTGCACCGATGACCTTCGAGGTCGTCGGTGCTTTTTTTGGTCGGATAGGAAAAATCAAATCTTGAGAGACCGGCAGCGGAATGCTCCAGACTCAGATCTCGAATTCCTGACCATTTCCGCTTTTGAGCAGACCCTGTGCCATTTCCAAACGTTCCAAGAACTTGGACATGGTGATTCTCTTGGCTGGGTCGGGGTCAACCGCTTCTTGAATGGTCTTGGCGACAATGTTTGGGACGTCGCGATTGACTTCGTTCGCCGGGATTGGCGGCTTCAGGAACCGCTCTTCGACCGCCCCCGTGGTCAGACCATTGTTCTGCCCACGAGGTGGCAGTGCTGTCGGAATAACCCGGCCACACAACACCCAGTACATCGTAGCGCCCAAGTTGTAGACATCCGTTGCGGGTGTGATCTCACGCCGATGGGCTTGTTCCGGAGCCATGTATCCAGGAGTGCCCTGAATACGTTTCTTGACGGTTCCAGATTCACAGGCTTGGCCAAGGTCAATGATCTTGACATCTCCATTGCTGGTCACCAAAACATTGATGGGCTTCATGTCACAGTGCACAAAGCCTAGCTGTTCAATGTGTTGCAAACCTTGAGCCAGATGGATGAAAATCCGAATGGTCTCTTGAACATTAGGTTTGATGACGTCAAGGGTTCGGCCATCCACAAACTCCATCAACATGACCGCGCCAAGTGATTTCAACCAACGCCTTTGCCGCTTAAAATGAAACACTTTTCGCAGCACTGGGTGATCCAAAGCATTGGCAATTCGGGTCTCAGATTCCATCTGCTCAACCCAACGATCATCCTTCTTGGGATCGTTGATGATCACATGTTTGAGTGCCAAGAGTTGGCGGGTCTTGGGATCTTTTGCCGCGTAAATTTTGCTGAACGCACCTTCTCCGATCATTGACAAGATCGGGTAACCATCAATCTCTTTCGGAAGTTGCGTCATGGTGGCCGGCATAGGCAAAGTGGACATGAGAGTTCAATCGAAGGATCCGATCAAAATCCGAACGGGAAAAGTACCTGTTTTTTGAATTTCGTACCGGTATGTGGCCCAAATTCTGTGGACACCAAACTACTGGCTAATTTTTCGGAACAATTCAGCCCGATCCAACAGCGAGTTCTCGGTGATCTCGCAGTCCACGTTGGCCCCCTGGATAGCGAATTCTTTGCACAAGAATCGGCAAAAATCAACCAAATGATCGGTTTGGGCTTTCGCAGGCAGCCGGTGGTCCGAGCCAACCAGCCCAATCACTATGGTTCCGGTCTGCTCTGGTGGTGTGCGTCCCTGGGCCACTCGCTGGGCATCCCAAATCTTAGAAATGAGGACATCTCCTAAGTCCACACCATTGCCATTGCCCACCAAAAAGTGCCAGCGGTCTGGAGTCAGCTGAGCAAGTGTGGAGAGATCTCCGTTCTCACTTCCGGTCTGCTGGATCAAAATGCGATTCCAGGCCTTCAGAGCACCTTGGCGAGGTTCGAGTTCACGTCGAACCTCGGATGCCCCAGAACTTTCCAGCTCGTTGGCCTTCCGCATGAACAGTCGGCCGCCTTCGGTGGGCCGAACCACCAATTCCAGGAGCATGGTCAAGGCAGAAATGGCCATGACAAACGATCCCAAAACAACTTGGCGTCGGACACGATTGGCCCGTTGCTGTCGGCGATGCTTGGCTGATGTTTGACGTTTGGTCATTTGGCTCTGAATTCGATATCGGCGGTCTGCGACCGTTTTCATTGAACAAATTGCCCGAAGATTTGGGTGTGGGGAAAGATAGCGATTCCGCAACGATCTTGGCAGGCCTGGGTCAGATTTCACGGTTGGATTTACCGTTGAAGTCGTGCGCGAAGATCAGTCTCAGGCTTCCCAAACAAATCAACCCGTTCGCCCCGGCGAGCTTCGCCTTGAAGCTGCAACCAAGTGTCAAATTGATTGCGGCTGGCGCGATCAGGGAACAACTGTCCAGTGCTTGCGCATCCCGACAACGTCCAAAGGGCCAACAGAGAGCACAATCGCTGGATCATTGTCATCAATTCTAGTCGCAAACCGCGTATCCTCGGGCCATGCGACTGGCTGAAGTAGAACACGGTCTCGAAGCACTCTTTCCTCTGCATTTGGCAGAATCCTGGGATCCGGTTGGCCGACAACTTGGCCGGGATGACCAACCCATTCGGCGAATGATGCTCACCATCGATGCCACCGAGTCGGTGGTCGAGGAAGCCATTGCTGGTCAGGTGGATCTTCTCTTGGCCTACCACCCGGTCCTGTTCCATCCCCCAAATCGTTGGAACGGAGACGATCCCGATGTGCGGCCGTTGACTCGGGCCGCCGCCCATGATTTGGCCATCTGGAGCCCCCACACCGCCTTTGATGCCATGCAGGGTGGCGTCACGGACTGGCTGGTGGAACCCTTTGGTTGTGGCCAACCGCTCCGCTCGGCCAACACGCCTGGAGCCAACCGAAAAATCACCGCCTTCGTGCCCCAGAAAGACCTCGAACGGGTCCGGAATGCCATGGCCGCCGCAGGGGCAGGTTCCATTGGGGCGTACCGGGAGTGCAGCTTCTCCGTCCTTGGCACCGGCACCTTCCGCGGACTTCCCGGGACCTCGCCCGCCATCGGAATTCCAGAACAGCTGGAATCGGTGGAGGAACAGCGGCTCGAAATGGTGTGCCCAGACTCCCAAGTCCCACTGATCGTCGCCGCCCTGCGGGAAGCTCACCCCTACGAAGAGCCTGCGATTGATATCACAGCCCTGTTGCCGCAGCCTCAACCAAACACGGGAGCTGGTCGGATGGTTCGCCTTGAAAAAGCAAAATCACTGAACCAACTGGCTGAAATGGCTCGGATCCACCTCAACGTAGATGGGGTGGAAGTGGCAGATGGTGCTGGAGCACCCTCCAAGCACAAAGTCTTGGCCGCTGGCCCCGGTTCAGGGGCCGATCTCATCCCTGAGGCGGCTGCGGCTGGGGCCACGATCTTTCTCACGGGTGAAATGAAGCACCACGAACAGTTGCAGGCCCTGCGACATGGAATGAGTTTGATCTTGGCTGGCCACACCAATACCGAACGAGGCGTGTTCAAGCCTTGGACCAAAGTGCTGCAGAAGGCCTTTCCGACCATCAACATCAAGCGCTCCCGGCGAGATCGTCACCCCCTCCGGCGGCTTTGATCCGCGGGCTATCCTGATCATTCTGATGTCTAAATGTGTACGGATTTTGGCCCCCGCAAAAGTGAACTTGGCGCTCGCTGTTGGGCCGCTGGATGCAGAGTGCGGATTGCATCCCGTCGCGTCCTGGATGCGAACGGTCGATTTCAGCGATCAACTCGAGTTGAAAAAATTGCCCGAAGGGTCTTTCAGTCGCTTCGCCACCGTCTGGTCAGAACATGCCCCCAGACCGACCGAGATCGATTGGCCGCTGGCCAGGGATTTGGCATTCCGGGCGCACCAAGCCGTGGAAGTGCATGCAGGAAGATCCCTCCCGGTCCAATCCCTCCTGACGAAAGAGGTTCCAGTCGGATCAGGACTGGGAGGTGGATCAAGCAACGCCGCCGCCATGTTGCGGGGCCTCGACGCATTGTTTGAGCTTGCGCTCGGGAGAGAAGCACTGATCACCATCGCAGCATCGCTCGGATCCGATGTTCCATTTTTTCTTCAGGGTGGTGATGCGGTGGTTTCAGGGTTTGGTGAACAGTGTGTCTCCACGCACTGCGAACGCTTCCCAGCTTTGGTCTTGGTCTTCCCTGCGACCGCATGTCCAACCGGTGAAATTTTCGATGCGTTTGATGAACAAGAAGCCCAAGACTTTGCCCCCGAACGTCTTGATGGGGTGCTTCAAGGTTCTGATCTTGACGGTGATGACCTGTTCAACGACCTTCTGGTCGCCGCCGAAACTGTCGAACCCGACTTGGTTGAGTGCCGAAACGCACTGAAGCCCTTGGCGGAACGCACGGTTCACCTCACCGGCTCCGGCTCAACGCTCTTCATTCCTGCCGACAACACCATGCATGCAGAAGCCTTGGCCACAGCTATCGAAGACCGCCTTGGTCTGAAGGCTCGAGTGGTCTCGGCGGTGGGGCTGCCCCAAGTGGAGGTGGATTGCTCATGAGCCGACCCTTCGTATGTTTTCTGGTGTTGGCTGGCGTTTTGCTGACGATTGACTTGGCTTCAAAATCTGTGGCCTTTGCTCGAGTTTCGGGTGAGCCCGTTGATCTCTTGGCCACCGGAGGTCGCGCTGAGGCGATTCCGGCCCACGACCCCGTCATCGCCGTCCCCAAACTGTTGGCCTTTCGACTCACGCTGAACCGGGGCGCGGTCTTCGGTTTGGGCCAAGGTGGAGTGGCCTTGTTGGCGGTGGTCTCCGCGGTGGCGGCCATTGTGGTTTTCACCATGGGATACCGACTCCCACCCAAAGCCTGGCGAAGAAGAGTGTTGTTGGCCATGATTTTGGCCGGCGCGCTTGGAAACCTTTGGGATCGGGTCATGTACGACGCGGTGCGGGATTTGTTTTTGCTTTTTCCGGGTGTGAATTTGCCTTTCGGTTGGTCTTGGCCTGGTGGTGCCAAAGGGTTGTATCCCTGGATTTTCAATGCCGCTGATGTGTATCTGGTGCTCGCGCTTGGAGCCTTTGCATTCGGTCTCGATCAACCACGAACCAAACAACAGGAATCGACATGAACATCGACACGTCTTTTGTGCCTTTAGATCTGGATGGCACCTCATGGTCTGCGCTTGAACCTTTGTACATCTCACTTCGAGAACGCACGATTGACGATGCTGCCGATCTCGAACGCTTGCTTCTGGATCGATCGGAGTTGGATGCCCATGTCAGCGAAGCAGGAAATCAAATCTATGCCGCGATGACGTGCGACACCACCGATGAAGCCATCGAAGCGGCGTATCTCAAGTTTGTGGAAGAAGTGAGCCCGCCGCTGCAACAAATCTCGTTTGAGATTGACCAGCGCGTTGCGGATTCTCCATTCTTGAGTGAACTCTCAGACCATTTTGATGTCCTGGCCCGAGACACCAAGGCATCAGTAAAGCTCTTCAAAGAAGAAAATGTTCCGTTGCTGGTGGAAGACACCAAAATGGGTCAACAGTTTGGCTCTATCTCTGGCGCCCAAATGGTTGATTTCGAAGGTGAATCCCGAACCATGCCTTGGATGGGCACCATCCAAGAAGACACGAACCGAGATCGTCGTGAAGCCGCGTGGCGGGCCAGTTGGGGGCGGCGGTCCGAGGACCGAGAGGCGTTGGATGATCTGTACGACGCCATGATTTCAAACCGAACCAAGATCGGCGTCAACGCGGGATATGAGAACTACGTCGGCTACGCCTTTGCCAGCAAGGGACGATTCGATTACACCCCCAACGATTGCAAGGCGTTCCATCAAGCCGCCGAAGATGTCTTCGTTCCCTTGCTCCGAAAAATCCACGAGGACCGTCGGCAGCAACTGGGGTTGGATGCTTTGCGACCTTGGGACTTGGCGGTCGATTCTTCGGGACGGGCCCCACTTCGACCATTTCGAACCGAAGCCGAACTGGTTCAAGGCTGCAGCAAGATGTTCACATCCTTGGATTCAGAACTCGGAACACTGTTCGCCCGACTCCAAGATGGCACCAGCCTTGACCTCGAAAGCCGGCCCGGTAAATCGCCCGGGGGGTACCAGCTTCACCTCGACCGACAGCGAAAAGTGTTCATCTTTATGAATGCAGCTGGCACCCACGATGACCTGCAAACCATGCTGCACGAATCCGGGCATGCCTTCCATGCCATGTTGAGTGAACATGAAGAACTGGTGCACTACCGTCACTCACCGATCGAATTCGCTGAAGTGGCCTCAATGGCCATGGAAAAATTGGCCGCAACGCAGCTCGGTATGTTCTACGCCCCACAAGACGCGGCCCGAGCATGGCGGGAGCACCTCGAAGATTGCATTCGTTCGATCACCTGGGTGGCCACTATTGATGCGTTTCAACACGAAATCTATCGCAACCCCAATCTCGACCGAGCGGGTCGAACCGCCTTGTGGTTGGACCTTGATCAACGATTCGGTGTGAACTGCGACTGGTCTGGCTTGGAAGACATCAGACCGATGCAGTGGCAGCGCCAATTGCACCTGTTTGAAGTGCCTTTCTACTACATCGAATACGGGATTGCCCAACTGGGAGCCCTGCAACTGTGGCGTCGCAGCACCTCCGATCATGCTGGAGCGCTCAATGACTACAAGTCCGCACTTCGTCTGGGAGGATCAAAGCCGCTCCCTGAGTTGTTCGCTGCCGCGGGAATCCCCTTTGACTTCAGTCCAAAAACGGTTCAGCGGGTCGGTGAGACGGTCGCAGCAGAGTTGGAAGCACTCCCGCTCTGATGGAGCGACCGCTCAATCAGCTTCCGCTTCCTGAGCCGCGCGGACCGATGGTGGAAGCTTGGTCGCAGAACGCAGCACCAAGAATCCAATCACTCCACTCACCGCAGAACCGATCAGCACACCCAGCTTCGCGGTATCAAGTGTCGTGGGTGACTCGTAGGCCAAGCCGGCCACGAACATGGCCATGGTGAAACCGATTCCAGCCAGCATGGAGACGGCGGCAATTTTGGTCCAACCCACGCCACGCGGCAGTTGGCCAATGCCCAACTTCACCGCCAAGAAGGTCGCTCCAAACACCCCAATCAACTTGCCAAAGAACAGTCCACCAGCGACTCCAAGCGCCACTGGACCCAGCAACATGGACGTGTCCATGCCTTCCAAACGCACCCCGGCGTTGGCCAAAGCAAAGATGGGCATGATGAAGAACGTGACCCAAGGGTGAAGCATGTGCTCCAAACGGGTCAGTGGGGTTTGGACGTCTTCACATCCAACCTCCAGCGCGTGTACTGCATGCTGGCGTTCATAATTGGTGGGGACATCGTTGTCATGCTTGCCAACATTGGAAAATCGGTCCAGGGCAGACTTTGCTTCCTCTTTAAATTTGCTGGCATCAATTCGCATGGAGGCGGGCACAGTGATTGCGACCAAAACCCCGGCAATGGTCGCGTGAACCCCACTCTTCACGAAAGCCAGCCAAACCACTACGCCAAACAGCAAATACACAAGTGGTTTTCGCACGCCGGTAATGTTGAACAAGCCCAGCAACGCCAATACGGCAAAGCCAATCCCCAGGCTGGGGACATGCAGACTTTCTGTGTAGAACAGGGCGATCACCATGACGGCACCAAGGTCATCGACAATGGCCAAGGCCAACAAGAAGACTTTGAGGGCCAAAGGCACGCGTTTGCCCAACAAAACCAAGACACCAACTGCGAACGCAATGTCGGTGGCCATTGGGACACCCCACCCACTGATCTCGGGTGTACCCCAATTCAATGCCGCGTAAATCAGCGCGGGTCCCACCATCCCACCAATCGCGGCAACAATCGGCACCGCTGCTTTTCGCACACTGGACAACTCCCCCACCAATAATTCACGCTTGATCTCCAGACCGACCACCAAGAAGAAAATGGCCATCAAGGCATCATTGATCCACCAGTGCAGGTCGTGTTCGAGGGTCAGATAGTCCAACCAAGATTTGGGGGCGGCGGCCACACCTCCGCCCGGGACATCACCGTCTACGCTGTGATGTTCGTCGTATCCCCCGTGGGCTTCACCGTGACCACCCACAGAAACGTTGATTTCGGTGTGCCACAAGTCGAAGTACGACTGGCCAGAGTCACCTGGAAGGTTGGACCAAATCATGGCCACCGCGGCCATGGCCAACAACAGAATGCCCGCACTCGCTTCGGCCGCCATAAAGCTCTGAATTGGGGACAAAACACGGTCGATCGGCTGTGGACTGCGGTGCGGACGAGGGCTGGCCATGAGATTCTCCTGAAGGCGAGGGCTCCGATCCGAAATCGACCCTTAGCATGCTTGGGCATGAGCAGAAGTCAGGGCAAATCGGATCTGGAAGCTTTCTTCGCAGATGGAACATCAACCTTGGAAGCCATTGGCCGCTACTGGGAGGCTTTGCAAGACGCCCCGGTACGGCCAGAGGTGGAACCCGGCGCAATTGATCGAATGATGCCTCGAGAAGCGCCAGATGAACCACTGCCCTTTGCTGAGGCACTGCAACAGCTGACGACTCTCGTGGAGCCTGGATTGGTGGGTTGGCAATCACCGCGATGGCACGCGTTCTGGCCAGCAAACGGAGGCCCAGCCAGTTTGTTCGGGGACATGTTGAGCGCGGGCTACGGCCAGCAAGGCATGCTTTGGGCCACCAGCCCAGCGTGCACCGAAGTGGAAGCAAGAGTGGTCGAGTGGCTTCGTCTGTTGCTTGGCCTTCCAGATCAGTTCTCGATTGATGGCTCTGGTGGAGGTGTGATTCAAGACAGCGCTTCTTCGGCCACCCTTCTCGCCATGCTGGCGGCCCGAGAGAAGGCCGGGGATGGATCGGTTCGTGAGCACGGTGTGGGGAACCAGCGCTGGGTTTCGTACGTCAGCGAGTTGGCCCACTCTTCATTCGAACGAGCAGCAATGATCGCCGGTCTGGGCCGGCTTTCGGTCCGAAAGGTTCCGACCAACGCCACGCTGGGGATGGATGCCCAAGCACTGGATCACATGATCCAAGAAGACAAGACCGCGGGATTGAAACCATTTTTTGTGGGCGCCACCATTGGCACCACCGCGTGTGGATCATCGGACGATCTTGAAGCCGTCGGCCCCATTGCCAGACGGGAAAATCTGTGGCTTCATGTTGACGCTGCCATGAACGGTGCGGCGGCACTTTGTCCTGAATATCGAGAGATGCACCAAGGCATTGAACATGTGGATTCTTGGTGTTTCAATCCGCACAAATGGTTGCCGGTTCATTTTGATTGCGATGTGTTCTGGGTGGCTGATCGAAATGATCTGATCAGCGCGATGTCGGTCAACCCGGAATACCTTCGAAACGACGCCACGGAACAAGGTGGTGTGATTGATTATCGAGACTGGCAAATTCCCTTAGGAAGACGCTTCCGAGCGCTCAAATTGTGGTTGACGCTGTACACCGAAGGGGCTGAAGAACTTCGACACACCATTCGAAAGCACATTGCTTTGAGTCAAGCCTTCGCCCAGAAACTGGGGCAGCTCGATGTGGAGGTCCTCGCTCCACAGACACTTGGTTTGGTTGCTTTTGCCGCCAAAGACAACCAAACGACCGAAGAACTTCAACGACGCATCAACCACAGCCGAAAGACTTGGCTCACGCATGCTGAAATTGGTAGTCGGCGTTGGATACGGGTCGCCGTGGGCGCTTGGCGAACTGAAGAACACCATATGGATCTGCTGTACCGCGAAATTAAGTCAGCCCTTAAAAGCGACGCGTAAGACCGATCCAGACGCCTGATGTGTCGTCATCGTTGTCTTGATCAAAGAGATGCTGCGCCCCCAAATCAATCACGGTGCTGCCATCAAGTTCGATTTCTGCACCAATGCTCACGGTGGGCTGGTAGTCGGTACCAAAAATGAGACCCTGGTTGTTGAGATCGAAGGTCCAGCCTCCAAATGAAGCCGGTTCAAACCAGTTGACTGCCAATCCACCGGTCTCTTCGAAGCGCCCGTTGTTGTCTTGGTTGCCCAAATCAAGCCGGACTTCCAACTGTTGACCGCTGCGGTACCTTCGATGCCAAGTCGCATTCAGCATGATGTCCACATCATTGCCGGCCTCAGGAAGGTCTGAGGTCGGTAATCCCAGAGCACCACGAATGGCAAAAGCAGTCGGCGATCCACTCTGACCCCACAAGTTCCACTTCGCCGCCACGATGGTGTCGTTGATGCCATTGATTTTCTCGGATTGACCGGGGCGTTCATCGTCGATGACAACCCCGTTGAACGCGACTTGGTACTCCAGATCATCGCCCGCACCAATACGAAGGGTGGTGATCCCCAATGTGAGATTCTTCTTGAGCCCCATCAATCCGGTGACGCCAGTTCGGTTCAACCCAATGATGGTGCTCTCGATCTGATACTGGCCATCGCCAACAGTAAGCGCCGATTGTGCCCCAGCGGGGTCAATCTCATGGGTTGCGGCCAGGGCCATCGACAATACAACTACAGACATGCGCAATAATCTCCCAATTTGGCTTTCTCATGAATCGGTCCTAACGTGTCCGCTTCGTCAATGAATGATCTGCTCCCCATTCTGGTTCCTGGATTCGCTGCCGCCTTGGCAGCCATATTGGTGACCTTGGCGATTGAGCGTCTGGGGGGACAACTCGGGGGCATTTTGGGCACCCTTCCCCTCACGGTGGTTCCCGCCTCATTGGGACTCTTCCATGCGGATCCCAGAGCTGATGTTTTTTCCACCGCCATGTCGGCCATTCCGCTTGGCATGTTGCTGAACGTTGCTTTTCTGGGGGTTTGGCGGGTGTGGCCCATCCGAGCGGGTGATCGATCCACCGTATTGATGGAAACCTTGGGCGTGTCACTTGGGTTTTGGATCCTTGCGGCGTTGGTCTTGGTGTTGGTTCGTGAAGCACTCTCGCCCAATATGACCCGCGATGTCCTTGTGGGCGTGGCGGCCCTCATGACCACGGTGGTTTTGGGCGTTCGTGCCTGCCGCGATGCGCCTCCGGCCCCCAAAGGGAACCGACGGGTCAGCTTTCGCGTGTTGCTGCTTCGTGGCATTGGAGCTGGGGCAGCCATCGCTTGTGGCGTGGCGTTGGGCCGCGCGGGTTGGATGACCGCCGCCGGAATGGCGTCGGTGTTCCCGGCGATCTTCTTGACCAGCATGTTGGCCACATGGATGGCCCAAGGACGGGCAGTCCCAATTGGAGCTTCTGGGCCAATGATGCTTGGTTCGGTGGCCGTTTCAATCTACGCCTTGGTGTGTGCCTTCACCATGCCGTGGGTTGGGAGCGTTTGGGGATCGATGTTGGGGTGGATCGCAGGTTCTGTCTTCGGATCGCTTCCGGCCTATCTTTGGCTGAGGAAGCGGGCCCCGGGAGTTTGACCATGATGAATGGCAGTGGGCTGAACTTCATGCGAACCAAACACGGGATAAAATCGTAGTTCAGACCACCAAGCAGATGTGGCAATGGTGGGAACAGTTTGCTTTAACAGACCAAGACATCAATTTTCAATGGAGCACATGGCATGGTGACGGAAGATCAAATACTTGATGCGCAAAAAAAGTGGGGAGAGGGCATCATCAATATTGGGCGGGTCTTTCTTGAAAAGGGCGACTACAAGGCGGCCGCTGAACAACACATCAACACCTTCTACAACTATCAAGAAGGAAAAGTTTTGTTCAAGCCGACTCTTGCTTCCATCAAACAATTTCGTCTGGACTTTGAGGCGGCGCTCTCTTATTTCATCGGAGACAACGATGACTTTCCTGAAGATCACGGATTTGCCATCAAGCCGTGGACAGATGTTCGATGGGAAAACATTGGCACCACCATCATTGGAGACACCAGTCTCGCCATGGGCAATTACTACTTCACACCACACGACGGCAGTGATGTGGTGAAAGTGGAGTATTCATTTGGATACACACATGACCGCCAGGGAAACCTGAAAATCATCCTCCACGACTCCCACGTACCCTTCTCCGGGACGTAGCACATAGCACCCACTTTCAGTAGGCGCTTCAGAAACGCCGCAAGCAATTCTGCAATCCGATAGCCTTTCCCGCTATGCCGAAAGAAGTTGCTTG
>CALDQF010000180.1 GCA_937911845.1 uncultured Phycisphaera sp.
GCCATCGCTCTTGATGATAAAGAAGGGGAACGCTCTCTCCTTTGCCTTCTTCCGCTTCTCGGGTTCGGGAGATGAGGTTGTAGTTTGAGAGATTTGGTTTGAGATCAGCAAGTTGCGAGGGCAAAACTTCTTGGAGGCCAATGAAATCGGCTCTGCTCTGAGCCAAATATGCTTCAACCGTATCTTTGCGGTGCACCCAAGCGTGTTCCCCGTCAGAAGGGTTGTTGTATCGAATGTTGAATGAGACGACTTCTACAGCAGAAAGCAACATGAACAGCATGAAAAAAGCCTAACGGTGCTTACCGCGTGAGATTGCGCTTGTGGCCAAGAATCGAAAAATTCGGTGAGTCTTCTTCTTTCTCATTTTGATTATTTCTGCCGGCTTGGCGTTTGGAGTGTCTCGAGATTGGCAAAGCCGAGCTTCGTGTGCAGGTTGGTGCCCAGGTTTCGGTCCATGCCCTTCAAGATCGTCGCTTCATGGGCCTCGGCTTCTGGACGGAAGAATTTTTGTTAAAAAACTTACCCGGATTGTGGCCGGCCTCGTTTTTGATCAGATGGCCAAGTTTGTCGATGCACCACTCCCACCAGAAGTCCTTTCTGCAACCGCCTTGAATTTGATGCCCCAGTCCTTGGAGTACGAGTTGATATCGGGGACAGAGTCATTGGAAAGGAGACAGGGCCGTGGGCTTGAACGTATCGAGCGTGACGTTGACCGTATTCCCGGCATAGTTGGTGGGGACGTGGACCTTCTGATGCCCCTCATGCCCCGCACGGACTGACTTCCGCTCAAGTTCAATGGCCCGGCGGGCCGATTTGGCGATGTGCGTCATGCTCCGATGACATTGATGGCTTTGGCTGGGGCTTCCTGCCTTGCAGGTGCGATCGCCTCTGGAGATCTCTGCCCTTTGGATGAGGCCCAGACTCTTCGGGCAGAATCTGCTCGACGGCTGGAGTCCGCCAATTTGGCCCGGGAACGAGCAGCAAGCCGTGTTCACGATCTAGAAGCTCTTCACGCTGGTCGGCACGTTCCCACCGGACGTCTTGAGGACCTCCGTTCGGTTGTCTTGGATGTCGCATCCACTGGCACTGGCTTCGGGGTGCGATGGACCCATCCATTGCTTGAACTGCCTCGCTTTTCCGAGGCTCCTGCACGCTTAGCCGAGGTCACGTCGCGACCAGCATGGCATGTGATTGACCCGGTTCACCGTGGTCCGGTGGCTGCATTTGGGCTGACTTTGATCTTTGCCAGCGTACTTTCGGGTGGGGGCGACAGAAAAATTCATGCGTCCTTGCCAGATTTGGACGATACCCTTCCCCAGAATTGTCGTACTCACGGAGAGTCTCAGATGCCTGCTACCGCCGTTCTGGCCCCCAGTTCGCCCAGCCAATCCCATGATTTCGACTGGATGCCAAACCCAGTTGACGCCTTCGAATCATCGCTGCCTGTTGCAACCATCGATGACGAAGAGGAAGGCGATTTGTTTTACTTCGATGATGAAGACGATGACCAGGATGAGGACGAGGACGACGGTTTCTTCTTCGATGACGACGAAGAAGATGATGCAAAAGAGGACGATGAAGACGGCCTGGGGTCGGGTGGCGACCATACGTCTGATGACGATGACGACGATGAAGAGGAGTCCGGCTTTGGGAACGATGAC
>CALDQF010000181.1 GCA_937911845.1 uncultured Phycisphaera sp.
TCTCCTTGGGTATCGGACCAGTGGCCTGTGCCCCCAATGTTCAGGATCGATCCCTGCAGCCCAAATATCCCGCCTTTGCCGCTCAAGTTGAGAAAGCCTCTCAAGCCCTTGGGCTTCAGCCTCTCACCAATCTTGATGAAGCCCATCTCGCCACGTGGGATGGTGCACCTCCCATTGTTTCTTGTTCGACGTTCGCCGAGTGGGCCACCGTCAAGTTGGCCGCGCGTGCCCCTGAGCCTCAAAGGTTGCGAACACCCCAGTCGCGCCCGCGGCGCCGTCAGGATGCAACCCGCCGTCGACCGCTTGGGTTGGATCAGCCTCAACTCACGGAACGGGATCGAATGTCCATTCGGTTGGTGCAAACTGCGTTCGCTTCGGACGAAGTCCGGAAGACTCTCTTCCGCGGTCGCGATCTTGATCTGCAAGATCGATCTACGGAATGGGGCGGTACTTTGGACTGGAAGGATGACAGTTGGGTGATCGAAGCGACGCCGGGGAGAAGCCAAGCTGACGACAGTGTGTTTCACCGAGGACCCTCAGACTTTCGGAAGATCTTCAAAGGTGCGATTCCGTTTCACTTTCATGCCCGGAGCCTCAACATGTCCGCGGTAGCAGGGCCTGGTGGTACGGATTTGCGGGCCGCCGAATCTCACGGTGTTCCCGCACTGGTGATTACCAGTTTGTCGAAAGACCGGTTGCAAGTGGACTGGTACCGTCGTGGCGGTCTGGTGGTTGATTTGGGGGAGATTGAACGGTGACTCTTCGATTTGAAAAATGGGAAGGATTGGGCAACGACTACCTCTTGGTGGATCGAAAAGAATTTGGCGAGCGTGATCCCAAATCTTGGACGGTTCGGTGGTCTGATCGAAACTTTGGCGTGGGTTCGGATGGGTTGATTCTGGTGGGTGACGATCCCTTGAGCATGAAGATTTTCAACGCCGATGGCTCCGAGGGCGCTATGTGTGGCAATGGCATTCGGGCTGTTGCGGCCCAGCACGCCCGCCGGAGGGGTAGTTTGTGGTCGGGGGTGGTGGCTGCCAAAAGCGGCCACCGCCAGTGTGAAGTGCTGGATTTGGGAGATTCGGGCGAAGACATGGTGACCGTCAACATGGGTTCCGCTGCCATGTCAGGGTTGCCCGCAGGTTTGATTCCCCCGTTCCCTGGGGTGCATGTTGATGTGGGCAATCCTCACTATGTGGCATTTGTCCCTGACTGCGAATCGGTGGTCCTCGAGGAAATCGCTCCGAAGATTGAAAACGCGCCGGTGTTTCCCGATCGAATCAATATTCAAATAGCGAGTGCCCAGGACGACGGAAGGATTCGGCTGCGCACTTGGGAGCGGGGCAGCGGGATCACCAAAGCGTGTGGTACTGGCGCTTGCGCAGTTGCCGCGGCGTTCTTCGCGCAAGAAACCTCTGGTCAAGACACGGTGAAGCTCGAATTGGATGGCGGGTCTTTGGACATCACCCAGCGGAACAACGAACTTTGGATGACCGGCCCGGCCAGATTCGTTTATTCCGGAGTCATTTCCGATTGACCTCTGATTGCGGTCGCCGCGTCGCGGAGCAACAGTCCTGCCAAGGTTGTGCCTCCTGAGGCCTGCACGTTGTGTATCAAGGTGGCGGCGTGGTGCTCGGCTTCCGGGGATCCGTGCAGGTAAAAGACATGAACGGCCCAAGGCCGGTTGGTCGCGTTGTCGGGTTGGAGATGCTCCAGATGCCATGCCACCGCACGATGGATGCGTTCTTTTTGCTCTGGGGTCTTGGCCACGAACCAAGCGGCATGCAGGGCGGAGAGTTCGGCATCGGTCCAGACTTCGATGGCTTCCGCTTCGTGCTGTTGCAGGAGAGGACCGTCACCTTGCCACCGGTCCTTGTTGTTCGGGGAGACCGATCCCTGCAACCGATCCCACCACATGCTCGTTTCGGGCCGGGTGCAGGGGCCGTCCCACGGTTCCCCGAGGACTGCCGCCCGGATGGCCCCGTCCAATTCCCCCGCAGTGAGGGTGTTGGCGGGAGGCGGACAGCGGTCTGCCAAGTGTTCTAGGAGTTCAGCGAAGTCAGGCATCACAGAACGCTAGCATTCCAATCATGAGTTCACCCGCCGAATCTGCCATTGCCACCTACGAATCCACTCGAGATGCTGCGCTGCAGCGTGTCAGGGATTTGCTCGCCATTCCCACCGTCAGTACTGATCCAGCCTTCGCCGAAGACATGCAGCGAGGTGCCGACTGGTGCGCGAACCGGTTGCGAGAGATCGGATTCCAAGCCACCGTGCACGGAACCGACAAGCACCCGATCGTGACCGCCGAAGCGGGCCCGACGGACCGGCCAACGGTGCTGTACTACGGGCACTACGATGTGCAACCCGTTGATCCATTGGAGCTGTGGCACAGTTCTCCGTTTGACCCCCAAGTGGTTCAGGGGCCCCATGGTGATCGCATCGTGGCTCGAGGGGCGGTGGATGACAAAGGCCAACTGATGACGTTCATCGAAGCCTTCGCGGCGTGGCAAGCCACCCACGGTGACTTTCCGATTCGAGTGAAAGTCATTTTGGAAGGTGAAGAGGAATGTGGCTCACCCAGTCTGCCTGGCTTCCTCGACGAAGAAAAGGAACTCCTGGCCGCTGATACCTGTGTTGTGTGTGACACCGGCATGTGGGATGTCAACACGCCTGCCATCACCACTTCGCTGCGTGGGTTGGTGTACATCCAGGTTCGACTGCATGGTCCAGGATCTGATCTCCACTCTGGCATGTTTGGTGGAACCGTTCCTAATCCCGCCATGTTGTTGTCCAAGGTCATCGCGCAGTTGCACGACGACGATCTTCGGGTGGCGGTGCCTGGTTTTTATGATGGCATTCGTCCCCCCGATCAGGACCGGATCGATTCGTGGTACGCCCTCGGATTTGATGACAAAGAATTCTTGGCCACGGCGGGGCTGGATACCGATCTGGGTGAAGAGGGCACCCGGGTTCTGGAGCGTATCTGGTCACGGCCAACGGTGGAGGTGAATGGTCTCTATGCGGGTTACACCGGAGAAGGGGCCAAGACCGTCATTGGCGCGCACGCCACCGCCAAAATCTCTTGCCGATTGATCGCTGGGCAAAACGCCGAGAACGTGCATGATGCTTTGAAGCAGTTCTTCTTGGATCGCACCCCCAAGGGATGCCGCTGGGAAATTACGGAATTCGGAGCCGAGGACGCATTCGAGGTGGACGGTGATTCTCCTTGGTTGGCCGCCGCCCAAGAAGGGTTGCAAGCCCAATTCGGCAAGCCGGCGGCCATGGTGGGCTCGGGCGGTTCTATCCCGGTCTGCGGCTTGATCCGAGAACACCTCGGCTTTGAGTCGTTGCTGGTGGGCTTCGGGTTGGACGACGACGGCATGCATGCTCCAAACGAGAAGTTCGAGCGGGTGTGTTTTGACAATGGTGTGAAGAGTCACCTGCGCATGCTGGAATCTTTTGCCAAAGTGACCCAGTGAAATGATTCTTGATTGCTCTCGTCGCGGCGGTCTTTGGACTGTTGGTTGGTGCGTGCATGAACTGGCTGTTGGCGGTCAACCTCAACAC
>CALDQF010000182.1 GCA_937911845.1 uncultured Phycisphaera sp.
TCAGGGCGCGATCCATATCCCGTTTGGCATCGCGGGCTTTGATGCTCTCGCGTTTGTCGTAGGACTTTTTGCCGCGGCCAATGCCGATGACCACTTTGGCTCGGCCCGAGACGAAATGCATCCGCAAGGGAACCAGCGTGACGCCTTTTTCCGAGGCGGCTTGGGCGAGTTTGTCGATCTCTCGCCGATTGGCCAGCAAGATACGGTCCCGAACGGGTTGGTGTTGGAAGTGGGAGGCGGCGTTGGGGTACTCGCCGATGTGCACGTTGTGCAAGGTCAACTGGGCCGGTTCGCCATCGGCACGGGCGAAGCCTTCGGCGAGGTTTACTCGGGCGAGGCGAACGCTTTTAATCTCTGTGCCCGTCAGCTTGATGCCACAGTCCACGGTGTCCGAGATGGCATAGTCGTAGCGAGCACGCCGGTTCTCGATCACGGGTTCGTGGTTTGTGGTTTTGGATTGGCCTTTGGACTTGGCCATGGCGGGGCTCCCAAAACGAAGACGGACGGGCCATCGGGCCCGTCCGGCGAGAATGCCCAGAAGAGGACTCGAACCTCCAAGGGATTTTACTCCCACTAGCACCTCAAGCTAGCGCGTCTGCCAATTCCGCCACCTGGGCGAGGTGTGACCAAGAATTGTACTCGGCGCCAAAGGTCATGTCGAGCCTACGCTGTCCGCATGAGCTCGCTTCCCCTGCTGCCAGGCAACCCGGTTTTCGGCGAAGGATTCGCCCTTGCCACGGCTTCCGCTGGGCCGTCTTTGGCTTGGAGCGGCTCCATGTCTGAAGACCTGTCAGTCCCCGACCCAAGAAATTGGATGCGTCCAGGACGAAAGCGGTTGGATGAAGTGTGCGCGGGGGCCAAAGATGCCTTGCAGCAAGCGAGCGCAAAAGTCCTCCTCGTGCCCCACGCACGACACATTCTCTCGGACGCCCCGAGCGCGATCGCGTGGCACCGCGACCACATGGGAACGGCAGTGTTCGGTTTGGCGGTGGCCCCAGCCTTGCTGCTGGATCCTGATCATGCACCCTCCGGTGGACCGCTCGAAGACCTGATGTTCCGCATCCATGAGCTCTTGGCGCCAGTGGTGGACCGCTGGATCGAGGCTCCCACGGGTGTAGCCGCGCCCGTGGTTGACCCGGAACTAATCGAGGAGTTGCAGTCTCGATTCCCCGCCGGCCAACCTACGATGTAGTTATGACGAATGCTGCCGAATATCCCGCCCGCGTCCGCGAAGCATTCCCCGAAGCCAAGCTGTCGGTGCAGTCCTTCCGTGATCGCACCGTGCTGCTGGTGCAACCGGCCGACCTGCACGACATCTTGCAGCACCTCAAAGACCACCAAGGCTTTGAGTTCTTGGTCGATGTCACGGCGGTGGATTACGACGGGTACCCCACCCCGCAGCCTGGACGGTTTGGCGTGTTGTGGATCTTGCGGAACTTCGACGCCGAAGCCGACTTGGTCGTGAAAACCTACGTGGATCCGAGCCTGCCCACCGATGGCATTGAAGAGGATCCCACTTTGGTGCTGATGAGCTCTTGCGATCTCTGGAGCGCTGCCGAGTGGCGGGAACGTGAAGTCTTCGACATGTTCGGCATTCGGTTCTCCGACCACCCAGACTTGCGACGGATCTTGACCTGGAAAGACTTCCCAGGGCATCCGCTTCGGAAGGACTACCCGTTGCGTGGCCGCGGCGAGCGCGAGCAGTACAAGGTGGTCACCCGCGACGAAGTGCTTTGACCTCGCGGAACCAGCGTTTCACCTCTTCAATTCAACTCAGGCGAGTGCGGCTTTGATTGCATCCATGTCGGGTTGCACGCCGGCGTCTTCGGTTTGCCACGCGTAGGTGATGGTGCCGTCGGTACCGATGACATACGCCGAGCGCTTCGAGACGCCCTTGAGGCCGAAGAATTCGTCGTAGATGGCGTCGTAAGCCACGCTGATTTCTTTGTTGAAATCGCTCAGCAGTTCAAAAGGCAGGCCGATTTCTTGCTTCCACTGGGCCACGACAAACGGGGTGTTGACACTGATGCCCACCACGCTGCCCTTGAGCTCGCTCCACGCCGGCCAGTCGTCCCGAACGCCGCAGAATTCTTCAGTGCACACCGAGCTGTAGGCGTGGGGGTAAAAGAAGACCACCACTGGGCCATTGGACAACAAGTCGGCCAAGGCCACTTCGGTGCCGGGTCCATTGGGAAGGGTGAAATCGGGGGCGGGAGTGCCGGTGCCGAGCATGGGATTCTCCTGATGGGGACAGCATGATAGCCCACACGTAGAAGGTGGATCAGTTCTTACTCCCCAACCCCGCGAACCCGAATCCGATCCTCTTCCAGATCCCAAAGAATAGAGTCGGCGGTCCAACTTCTTCCGTTTGATCTTTCGGTGATGGTGATCCGCGCGGGGCGGGCGGCGGTGGCTTCGGCGAGTCCGCCGTCAAGATCGGCATCGAATCGTCCGGCCACCACTTCGCGGGTTGGCGTACGCACCACCACGCCGCCTTCGGCGGCAATGCCGGACAAGTCGCGTCCTTCACTGGTGCCGGAAACAGTGGCCCGCAGCGTCTCGGCGGTCAACGTGCTTAATGCACCCGCACTGTCTTGGTGAATGCAGCCCACTTCGCCGGCCAGTTCAATGACCAAGCGTTCGCGAGGGGCGGGTCGCAAGCGAAGCTCTTCTTGGAATTCCAGCAGCGACTCGCCCGGGCCACGGAAGGGGCCTTCTTGGCTTTGGTCGGCAGAGCGGAAGACCACTTGGCCGGGGCCTTCGGCATTCACCGTGTTGCCCGACGGTGACATCGTGATGGTCTGAGAGCGAATCGACAACAAGTCGGGGGGGGTGCTGCCACTGAAGTCGCCGGTGGTGCGTTCCACTCTGGCTTGACCGGACAGGACAACCTCTCGCAGTCGGCCTTCCTTCACGGTGGACGCACGATCAAAGGCGCACACCATGGCGTCGGCTTGCAACCGGAACCGCTCGCCGTCTTCGGGCGTCCCGTCGGCTTCCACGTTGCCGCGGAAGGTGGCCTGCAAGGTGGTCTCGTTGCTGGCATCCACCGTCAGCCCTTCGTTCCATCGGGCGTGCAAGGTGTGGGCGGTGGGGATGGCCGGAGCGCGGCGAGGCAAACCCTCGGGCAAGGTGATGGGATCAAACGCCCGCAAACTGCCCGGCCCATCGGCCTTGGCAGCAGTGGTGTCTTCGGCCAGATGCACTGCACCAGAGGTTTCAAACGCCCAAC
>CALDQF010000183.1 GCA_937911845.1 uncultured Phycisphaera sp.
TTTGGTGTTGGGTTGGGCACGATAGCCCCAGCAGGCGGCCTCGCTCCCAAAGGAACGCAGAAGCCAGCGGATGTCTTGCTCAAGGGCCGGTCGGGTCGCCTCAGGCATCAAACCCAAAGCCTGCGCCCGACAAGCCACCGGGTAGGTGTTCTTGAGTGATGTTTTAAGCATCCATTGCACGCTTGATTGCAATCGTGGGTCTTGGCATTTCACCCCAGCGTGCAGGAGGCCCAAAATGGTCAATGGGGTTTGACCCAGTGGAGAATGGTCGTACTTCGGAGTTGGGGGATCCCAGTGGGTGTGGGGGTCCCAGTCCTCCATGGTTTCTTCGATCAGCAGGGCAATGGCTTGGGTAATGTCATCATCGCTGAGCGATTCGGCCGTGAACTGCGCCGATGCCGCAGTCACCCATCCCAAGATTCCGTACACCACGACACAGGCGCGCAAGATCCCCAACACCAATTCCCCCATGCTTTTTGATTGCTTGTTGCGTTAAAGAAGCAGAATCACCAGGCTCGGTATTCGAGCACGGGAGTACCAGCCGAACGAATGCGTTCTTCGATCGAAGGTCCTGACATCAAGCCCAGTCCCAGTTGTTCAAAGGGATCTGGCCGTCGTTCGTACCGAAAGACATTGGCTTCGCCGGGATTCACCCCGAGGGCTTGCTCCACCATGGCGACGGCGTCTTCTTGATAGCCAATGGCGTCGATCAAGCCCAGCTCGAGAGCCTCATTCGCCGTAAAGACGTTGCCGTTGCACAGGTCATTAAAGTCGACACCTTCGGCCAAGCGTTCGGAACGCCCTTCTTCCACCAGCATGCGGAACCGGTCATACGCAGCATCCAAAATTTTTCGGATTTTTGCGTAGTCCTTCTCATCCCAGTTTCGCCAAAGATCGTTGGCCACCGCTTTTTCGGGGCTTCGGGTGGCCACCACACTGTTGGCTTCCACGCCAATCTTCTCAGCGAGACCTTCCATCGTGAGCACGCTGGCGATCACGCCAATGGATCCCGTGACACAGGTTGGTTCAGCCATGATGCGTTCGCAACGGGCCGAAACGTACACGCCACCAGACGCCGAGATGCCTCCGTAACTGGCAAAGACAGGAATATCTGCGTCACGAAGCTTTTGCAGGTCGTGATCGATCCGATCCGATGGGGTGACCCCACCACCAGGTGAGTCCACTCGGAGCAGCACCGCGTCCACGTTGTCGTTCTGGGCTCGAGCCACCGCGGCCGAGACCTCTGATGCAGTTTGATCGGTGATGGCCCCTTCGACAGGAATGATGGCGATCTGGGTCTCTCGATCTCCGCGTTGCACGGTGCGGCGCACCACATCGTTCTGAATATCCACCGCGCCCGCGCTGGAACCCGCTGCTCCCGCGGCCAACCCAAAGATGAACGCACCCCCGGCCACCAGGACGGCCAGCATCAGGGCGGCAAAGACGCCCAACACCATGCCGGCACCGCCCCCAGTTGCGACCCCAA
>CALDQF010000184.1 GCA_937911845.1 uncultured Phycisphaera sp.
CATTCTGATCCCCATCGCATCCCCAGTCTTCCTGGAAGCTCGGACAAGGGGGCCTCGGCCCCAGTCATCCGGTCCACTGGAGGAAAGCATGAGACGACGCCCACGCCGGAGAAAGCATTCGGATGCATTTGTTGTAAGGCAAATGCGGTGAGGCCAGCGTCACCAAATCCAAGTACGCCAATGCGGGTGTGATCGATGTCGTGGCGCTTTGTTGCTTCTTTCATCGTTTCGAGCAGTGACTCAAGATGCAATGCCTCTTGGTGGGCATCAACATCGGGGCGTCTTCCCCAGCACACGATGATGTGGTGGTGGGGGCTCGGCTCAAATCCCAGTGCGTGGTTTTGGGGAGATTGCTGAATATGAGGAAGTACGAACAGCGCTGGCAGTTTCTTTTTTGGTGAGCCAGTGGGGGGAATATGGATCCATCGTTGAATGGCCCCATCGATTTTGGAGGCGTAGGTGTGCCACGTTCGATCGGAAGACTCGCGTACCGCAAGATTGACTGAACTGGCGGTGAGGACTTGATCTTCGATCCGAGCCTCGAGTGCGAAGGGGTACGGCTGGGGATCGCGTTTGAATGGGGGAGGCCCCTTCAGTTCAATTGGAATTTTGACAATGCTCCAAGCCGGAATGCTGACCGACTCACTTGATGTCCAGTCCCCAGGCTTCCAATCCTCGGGATAAAGCCTTCCCACGTATTTCTGGTTGGGGGTGAATGTGCAACGCGACCACAAATCGACACCCTCCAAGGCTTCGCCAGTGAGGTTGGCGACCACCATCGCCCCCAAAGCATCGGTTTCAACCAAATCTGTGGCTTGAGGAATCGTCCGGTCGTATTGCGTGATGTGTAACTGGGCATCAAAGTCTGCTGAGACGGGTCGGAAGGAAGTCAAAAGCCGCTTCCCTTGGCCTTTGATAAAGATCCAGTTTGTTCCCGGCTGCATGGGGGCCGGCCACTGCATGGCCCCAATCGCGCCAGGGTCTTTTGGATGTTCCACCCCATTGCATACGAGGGCATCGTGTCCTGCGCACGTCAGCATCAAGCACCCTGTTCGTACTGCATCAACGGAGAGGGCCAGCCA
>CALDQF010000185.1 GCA_937911845.1 uncultured Phycisphaera sp.
GAAGAATTGAGAATGGGAGGATGGACGAATTGGCAGGACTTTGTGTATGGGGTGATGTCTTTGGTTGGGGGGAGAACGGTCTTCTCCACCGCCCCATATCCCGGGGGTGAACTGGTGTTTGATCGTCCCGTTCCGATTGAGATTGACGGAGAGCCCATGCGGGCGGATCGGGTGAAGATTCAAGCGCTCACCCGCCCACTTTTGCTTCGGGTTCCCAACGGTTCACGCGCTTCTTAGGGGTACGATGGATTCTTCATGCTTTCGATTCTTTCATTGGTGATTGCTCAGGTCTCTGTTGAAGATTCTTTTGAGTTGATGAAGGTTCCCGACGGGTTCAGCAAACGCATCGTGGCCACCGAGCCATTGGTGCGTGATCCCGTGTCTTTCACCATCAGCGACCGGGGTGAGCTGCTGGTGTGTGAATCGGCCCGCCAAGAACAAGGGGTGGAAGACAACCGTTCCTCTTCGTGGTGGTTGATGGACGACCTCAAACTGCAAACGCTCGAGGATCGTTTGGCCATGTACGAAAAATGGGCCGGCAAGCGCGAAGGAGGAATGGCGTACTACTCGCGTTGGGACGACCGCCTGTCGAGGTTGGTCGATGACGATGGCGATGGAGTGTTTGAATCTCGCACTGAGTTTGGTCCAGGGTTCAACGATCCTCTGGATGGGACCATGGCTGGGGTGCTGGATCTTGGCGGCGACGTCTGGGTGACCAGCATTCCCCACCTTTGGCGGTTGCGGGATGCCGACGGAGACGGCGTCGCTGAAGAACGAGAAATCATGCACACGGGCTTCGGTATTCGAACCGCGCTGCGGGGTCACGATATGCACGGTCTGGTGCTGGGTCCCGATGGACGTTTGTACTGGTCTATTGGTGACCGGGGATACAACCTCATCGATGGGGAAGGCAACGAGCATGTTTCGCCGCATACCGGCGCTGCGTTCCGTTGTGAACTGGACGGTTCTGGTCTGGAGGTGTTCCACCACGGACTGCGCAACCCGCAAGAGCTTGCGTTTGACGATTACGGCAACCTATTCACCGGCGACAACAACTCCGACGGTGGCGACCAAGCCCGGCTCGTGTATCTGGTCGAAGGCGGCGAAACCGGTTGGGATATGTGCTACCAAACACTCGAAGGTGAAAACCGCCGAGGGCCTTGGAACCAAGAGGGGATTTGGAAGCCGCGGCACAACGGGCAGCCCGCCTGGACGTTGCCGCCCATGATGAACTACACGTCGGGCCCCTCCGGGATGGTGATGTATCCCGGTCACGGTCTGCCGGATCGATACGAAGACCATATGTTCCTGTGCGACTTCCGAGGGTCCAACACCTCTTCAAGAATCGTGTCGTTTGCGGTGCAACCCGATGGCGCTGGCTACAAAGTTGTGGACGAACACGTATTCATTGACTCGGTGTTGGCGACCGACTTTGAGTTTGGCTACGACGGACGCATGTTCGTTCTGGACTGGGGTTGGGGTTGGGGCAGCAAAGATGCCGGCCGGATCTACGAAGTTTCCCACGCCGCAGCCATGGACCCCGCCGCGGACGCCAGATCACTCTTTGCCAATGGGTTCGAAGGGGCAGACCTTCCGGCCTTGCTGCGCCATCCTGACCGGCGCGTTCGCATTCGTGCCTCGGTGCTGTTGGCCAAAGAACGCCGCGCGACCGTTGAGTTCATTCGCTTGGCCCGTGATACTTCCGCTCCCATCAAGCATCGCTTGCACGGGGTGTGGGGACTCGGCATGGTGGGACGGGGAGAAGACAGTCGTCCCTCATTGAAGCAATTGGTCTCGTTGGTGGGGGATGAAATACCAGAGATCCGCGCTCAGGTCCTCCGCATCTTGGGGGATGAGCGGGCGGAAGCCGCCGTGGGTCAGATGCTTGGCGCGCTTCGTGATGCTTCGCCTCGGGTTCGGTTCTATGCGGCCCTTGGGTTGGGACGCATTGGGAAGCCAACCGCCGTGTCGTCCATCGAACGAATGCTGGAAGAAAATCGCGGCGAAGATTTGTATCTGCAACACGCCGGCGTGATGGGCTTGTTGGGCTGCGCTGATGAAGATCGCATCAAACAGTGCATGACGCATCGTGACCCATCGGTTCGATTGGCCGCCACATTGGTGATGCGGCGCCGGGCTGATCCGCGCTTGGCCAAGATGCTTGATGATCCTTCGCCCAAGATCGTTCGGGCCGCGGCTTCGGCAATCAGCGATGTGCCCGTGCCCAAAGCGATGCCAGCTTTGGCCGAAGGCTTTGATCGAATTTTGCGTGCCACCCGCGAAGGCGGCGTGCATGCGGGGCCGACCATTCGACGCATGATCAACGCCAACTTCCGGTTGGGTGAAGCCGAGGGCTTGGAGCGATTGCTGCAAGCGGTTTCCGCCTCCGGAGTTTCCGAAACGATGCGACGTGAGGCCTTTGCCGCCGTGAGCGATTGGGTGCAGCCTTCTGTGCGGGATCGGGTCATCGGTCACGTGCGCCCAATTGAACCACCAGTTCGCGACCTCTTGGTGTACCAAGCCGCTTTGCAAAAGCACCTGCCGGGGTTGTTGGAATCTTCGCCGGGCATGTCGGGTGAAATTCGCACCCTTGCCAACGCGTATGGCGTGCGGTTCTCCGACGAAGTGAATCTTGCCACCTTGAAGAACACTGACGCACCCACGGGGTGGCGGGTGCTGGCGTTCAGTCAACTGGTGGAAAGCGAAGACACGAATGTTCGCGACAATGCCATTGCGTTGGCGTTGGACGATCGCAACCGTCTGCTGAGGGCGGCCGCGCAGCCTGCGGTGTTGACACGGGACGCGGCCGAAGGTCAAAAGCTCATGACCAAGAGCTTCCGCAAAGGCTCCATCGATGTCCGTCAACGCACCACCGCCCAATTGGCTGAATTGGACAGCGAATGGTCCGAGGCGTTGTTGTTGGAAGGTTTGCAGGCCTACGGCAATGGATTGCCGCGAGCTCTTGAGATTGATGTCTTGGAAGCCGCCCGGAGCCGCGACACCGACGCTTTGTACGAAGCGGTGGAAGCCATCGAGGCCAACTGGAACGCGGAAGACCCCATGGACGGCTGGCGAGGTTGCATGGATGGTGGTGAAGCCGACCGTGGCCGCACGCTGTTCATTTCGCACTGGGCCGCCCAATGTCAGCGTTGCCATGCCATTGGAGGTGATGGTGGCGAAGCGGGGCCGAACTTGCAGGATGTCGGAGGCCGAATGTCTTCGGAGAAGCTCCTCGAGTCCATCATCCACCCACAAGGCG
>CALDQF010000186.1 GCA_937911845.1 uncultured Phycisphaera sp.
CTTCGTACGGTGGTCACCCCAATCGCTTCCGCAGTGTTGTTCTTGACTCTGACCGGCTGGGTGGGCTTGGCTCACCAACCTGAAGTCGAAGTTCTCAGCGGAGTGATGGTGGTCCCCGCGATTCGTGAAGCGATACGGATGATCACATTGATCCCGAGCGAACTGCACCACGACTTGTTGAACGCCTTGGGATCGACACTTTTAACTCTGGCCTTGGCCGGAGGCGGAAGCTTGGTCGTGGTCTTGAAAAGCGCTACCGAAATCAGCTCCGCAAAGTCTCGTTTGTTCACGATGCTGGCCTGTGTTGCCATTCTCTGCATGCAAGTTGTGCTGTACGGCAATCAAAGCGGGGCGGGACTGCAAGCCATCCTTATGATCACACTCGGTTCGCTGTGTTGGTTGAACCAATGCTCGTTGGTTCGAACCGTCACCACACTGTCGGCCGTCATTGGATGGTTGACTTGGGCAGGGACCAGCGCTCTCGCCTGAGCACGCCGAGCCATCAAAGCAAGTTGTCTTGATCCAAAACCCGTACGTCGGGCAGTTCGCGGTATCGACCATCGTGATCGAGTCCGTAACCAATCACAAAGCAGTCCGGAACTTCGAAGCCAACAAAATCAGCTTCCACCACCGGAGGGTCTTCACGTTGTTTACGCAACAACACCGCAGAGCGCACTTCGATTGCCCCCCGTTGACGTAAAGCTTCCTTGACTGTGGCCAAGGTTTGACCGGTGTCGAGAATGTCGTCAAGGAGCAGCACGCGACGACCCTGGACATCCACCCGAAACAAGCCAAGTTCAACCTGGCCAGTGCTGGTCGTGGCCGCCCCGGGATAACTGCTGGCGGCCAATCCTGCGAGCTGCAGAGGCAGCGACAACCGGCGAATCAAGTCGGCCGCGAACAGCAACGCACCATCAAGAACGGGAACAAACAACACCGCATCTCGGCAGCCGTTGTACTCACGCTCAATTTCGCTGGCCATCGCGTCGACCCGACCAGCGATGCGGCGGCGATCAATGAGAACTCGACCGGGTGCACTCATGCCCCCACCCCCTGCAACCACCTCAGACCAAGCGCTGCAAATCCCAAAAAGCTCAACAAGCCAATGGCGTCGGTAATCATGATCAAAAAGATGGCGGAAGACTGGGCGGGGTCAAACCCAAGTCTCCGCATGAGCAACGGGATGGAGACCCCGGCAATCGTCCCAATGCTTAAAGAGACCGTCATGCTGAGTCCGAGAATGCTTCCAAGCTTCCAATTGTCTTGGCCCATCAAAACACTGGGGGCAAGCCAACCAAGAATCGCCAGCAAAACCACGACCAACACGCCGAGAGAAATACCGCTGCTTAATCCAACCACAATCTCACGGCGCAACAATCTTCCAATTCTCACTCGGCGCATCTCATTGAGGGTGATTCCCCGCAACGTCACCGCCAAAGCTTGGTGGCCGGCATTCCCGGTAATGGCCGCGGCCAAGGGCATCAACACGGCCAAGACCGCAACCTGTTCGATGGTGTCTTTGAACAGTGCCACCACGCCAAGGGCAGGAATCAGGCTGAGCACACTCACCATCAGCCAAGGGGTCCTCCCCCGGTACTTCTCAATCGAGGTGCTCCATACCGCCTCATACCCACCGGCTCCCACCTGCTTCTGCGCATCCTCGGTGGCTTCCTCACGGATGATGTCAATCACATCGTCCACCGTGATGATGCCCAACAACCGATCAAGGTCATCCACAACCGGCATCAAGACGTAACCGTGCCGATCAAATGCCGCCGCGACCGACTCCTGATCCAACTGGACAGGAAGGGATTCATACGTCTCATCGATGAGCCCGTCCACGACGGAATCTGGAGGCGCAAGCAGCAACCTGCGTAATGGAAGCATGCCAAGCAATCGTTGTTCCCCATCAACGAGCGGCAAATGGGTGACGTGTTCGGAGGTTTCCCAGGTTCGAATTTTGTCGACCGAGCGCCTGACCGAAAAGCCCGCCTCCAAAGCCAACGCGTCAGGATTCATGATCCCTCCGGCGGTGTCTTCGTCGTACGCACACAACGTTCGGAGGCGACGCGAGAGCACTGCATCCATAGCGACAAAAATGTGGTTGCGGTCCGAAGGTTGAAGTTCGTTCAGAAGGTCCGCCGCGTCATCGGGCTCCATACCTTCCAACAAGTCCGACGCTTCCCGAATCAGATCCGCATCAATCAACTCCTCGAGCACACCAGCTGCCAAAGACAACTCCATGTGGGAGAGCACTTCCGCGGCGTCATCGACGCCAAGTTCAGCCACCACCTCAACCGCCGAATCAGGACGGTCTTCAAGAACATCTGCGACATCCTGAGCACGCTCTTCGGCAATGGCTTCAGCCAACGCTTGTGGCTCCGGGTACTCCCGAGCAATGGCCTCCAGGCGCTGGGACTCCACCTGCTCGTCGATCACACGAGGTAATGAAGGCCTCTCTTGGGATGGATCGTTGATTTCAGCCATACCGTGCACATGATATCGGGTGGGAGTGTCGCAATTCGATCAAACTGGTGACGCAGGCCTTGGCCTCGGTACACTGTTTCATCTATGCCTGACTCCAAAACACGAGACGAATCATCGGCTTTGCCAAAGGGATTTCAAGGCGCCAAGCGGTGGTTGAACCAGTTGGTGGATTTTGAAAAAACACGCCTGCGGCGGTTCTCCGCGGTGGAAATGAAGCTGGAACGCATGCAGAAACTTATGCATGCGTTGGGAAACCCCCAAGACAGCGTGCGCTGCATCCATGTGGCCGGGACCAACGGCAAGGGATCGGTCTCACACATGGTCGACAACATGATGCGTGGCATTGGGTACACCGTCGGCCGATACACCAGTCCACACCTGACCGATGTCCGAGAGCGCATTGCGGTGGGCGGAATGGAAATCGATAAAACCGCTTTTGGCGACGTCATCACCAAGGTTGCGGAAGCAGCCCAAGGTATTGACTTTGAACCAACCTTCTTTGAAGCACTCACTGCGGCAGCATTTGTTCATTTCGAAGCCGAAGCCGTAGACTTGGCCGTGATTGAGGTAGGCCTGGGCGGCCGGCTCGACTGCACCAACATCATCCACCCGGTGCTGACCATCATCACCAAACTCGACATCGACCACGCACCAATCCTCGGCGACACTCTGGCAAAAATTGCGGCCGAAAAAGCTGGCATTATGAAATCGGGTGCTCCGTGTTTCACGCTTCAGCAAGAGCCAGAAGCTCTGGAAGCGCTGGAAGCCCGAGCCAAAGAAGTCGGGTGTGATCTTTACGTGCTCGGCCGTGAAATCGAGTTCAGTCGGCGATTTGGAACCGAAGATGATAAGGGTTCACATTGTCGAATCTGCGTTATTCGAGACGACCGCCAATACATGCATATTCCTGCCCCTGCTCCCGGCGAGCACCAAGCCATCAATACCGGCTTGGCCATCGCAGTCGTTGACGAACTTCGTCAGAGCGAATTCACAGGAGACGAACAAGGCATGCTGGAGAAGTTGGCCCAGACTGATTTCCCAGGACGCATGGAATTGATTCACCCAGCGCCACGCATCATTGGTGACGGTGCGCACAACCCCAGCGCGATCGGGGCTTTCATTCGATCCATCGGTGGGCATATCCCGTTTGACTCCATGGTCTGCGTGATCGGATGCTGTGAAGACAAAGACATCGACGGCATCCTCACCGAAGCAGCACGCGGCGGCGACAAATTCTTCTTCACCAAAGCCAAGTCCAACCCCAGAGCTGCAGACCCGCGCGACCTGCAGCGGCGATTCCAAGAGTTGTCGGGCAAGATGAGCCAAGTGGCGGAAGATCTGCCCACGGCACTGCTAGAAGCCTCCAAAGCGGTCGGCCGAGACGACATCATTTGCGTGATTGGGTCGTACTACTTGGCTGGAGAGGCCAAACAATGGCTGGCGGAGCGCCGGGCTGCCAAAGAAGCTGCCGCCACCCCGTCCTGACCCAACGAGCCTGAGGTCCTCAGGCGACAGCATCAAGCAGGGTGTTTAGGATTCTTGCCCCATGGCCGAAGACACACATGCGAATCAAACGACTGCGTTCCGCTACGACGGAGCGCTCGCTCAGAACATTGAAGCCCAACGGCAACAAAAGTGGGAAGAGGAGAACGTGCACCACGTTCCCAATCCCGGCGAACCAGGCTTCAACCCCAATCAAAAGAAGTTCTACTGCCTCGACATGTTCCCTTACCCCTCTGGGAAAGGACTCCACGTGGGACACCCGTTGGGTTACATCGGCACCGACATTATTTGTCGATTCCGGCGGATGAATGGTGAAGCGGTGCTGCATCCCATGGGTTGGGATGCCTTTGGCCTGCCGGCCGAGCAGTATGCCATCCAAACTGGTGTGCACCCCGCCACCACCACCCGCACCGCCATTGACACGTATCGCCGCCAGCTGAAATCTTTTGGGTTTTCATACGACTGGTCACGCGAAGTGGCCACCATCGATACTGATTACTACCGGTGGACGCAGTGGATCTGGTTGCAGGCTTACGAAAGTTTTTGTGACCCGCGAACCGCCAAAGCTACGCCGATCACTGTGCTTGAAGAGGCACTTGCCGCCGGTGATCTGATGACCGATGGGCAGACCGTGGGCATGCCGGAATCTCTGGCCACTGGTGTCGACTGGCAGACACTCGAGCTGTCGGTCCAACGGCACGTTGTGGACAATCAACGCTTGGCCTACCTCTCAGAGCAAGTGGTGAATTGGTGTCCCGCGCTCGGAACGGCTTTGGCCAACGAAGAAGTCATTGATGGAAAGTCAGAACGTGGTGGTCACCCCGTGGTTCGAAAGCCATTGAAGCAATGGATGTTCCGTATCACCTCGTTTGCGGATCGTCTTGCCAACGACCTCGACACCCTCGACTGGCCCCATTCAACCAAGGTCCAACAGCGAGAATGGATCGGGCGCTCCGAAGGCGCAGCCATTCGCTTCGATGTTGATGGCCACGCCGACCAAAGTCTTGAAGTGTTCACCACTCGACCCGACACCCTCTTTGGAGCAACGTTTTTGGTGGTCGCCCCCGAACACCCTCTGGTGCAGCGGTCCGACAGTCCTGAGGTGCAAGCCTACTGCGAGGCGGCAGCAAACCGCTCGGAGCGAGAACGCCAGGCCGACGACCAAGATAAAACCGGGGTGGCCCTGGGCCTGCACGGCATTCATCCCATCAGCGGGACATTGGTGCCCATCTGGGTCGCCGATTACGTGCTCATCGGCTACGGCACCGGCGCGATCATGGCCGTGCCCGGCCACGACGATCGTGATCACGCGTTCGCCACCAAGTTTGGCATTGAGATCACAACCGTGGTGGCTCCCGAAAATGGTCCAGAACCAGAAGACTGCTTCATCGAACACGGTGTCGCCATCAACAGCGCATGCGATAACCTCAGTTTGAACGGCCTCCGCACCGCTGAGGCCAAAGCAAAGACGATCGATTGGCTGGTTGAGCACCAGTGCGGCGAACGCCGAGTGACCTACCGGTTGCGGGACTGGCTGTTCTCCCGGCAGCGTTACTGGGGCGAACCCTTCCCCATCGTGTTCGACCGCGAAGGAAACTGCCACCCCGTATCAGATGCAGGACTGCCCGTCGAGCTTCCGGACTTGGTCGACTATGAACCAGTGGTCTCGGATGAACCACAACCGCTCTTAGCCAAAGCAACCGATTGGATGCACACCACCGCAGGTGCGGCCGGTGTGTCCCCGAATCGGTTGCCGCCAGAAACCCCAGTCACCCGAGAAACCAACACAATGCCCGGCTGGGCGGGTTCGTGCTGGTACTGGATTCGCTACTGCGACCCCAACAACGACCAAGCCTTTATTTCTGAAGAGGCCAAAGCTTTCTGGCTCAACGGAGGCGTTGACCTGTATGTCGGTGGCGCCGAGCACGCGACCCTGCACCTGCTGTACGCCCGATTCTGGCACAAGATGCTGTTCGATCTTGGGCATCTTCCCACCAGTGAACCGTTTCAAAAGCTGTTCCACCAAGGCCTACTAACGGCTTTTGCTTTTCAACGTGACAACGGTCAACTGGTGCCCACTGACGAAGTGAATGAAACTTCCGACGAAAACTTCGTTGCCAAAGACACCGGAGAGCCCGTACGCCGCATTGTGGCCAAGATGAGTAAGAGCCTGCGGAATGTGGTGAACCCTGATGATGTGATTGCAGAATTCGGAGCCGACACCTTCCGTTTGTACGAGATGTACATGGGGCCCTTGGACGCGTCCAAACCGTGGAACACCCGCGACATTGTTGGCGTCTATCGGTTCCTGCAACGAGCTTGGCGACTGCTGATTGATGAAACCACCGGTGAGGCCAAACTTCGATCTGAAAAGCATGATGCCATTGAACAACAATTGCATCGCACCATTGCCAAAGTCGGCGATGACATTGAGCGGCTGGCCAACAACACGGCCATTGCTGCCCTCATTGAGTTCGTGAACTTCGCCGGGAAAACATCGGGTGAGCAATCTGCTCTTACCGCCAGTCAGGCCGATCAATTCGCTCGACTTCTGGGCCCGTTTGCACCGCACATCGCAGAAGAACTGCGAGAGCGCTGCGGTACACCAGGCTGCATCATTCATGCCACTTGGCCGACCTACGATGAGAGCATGCTGGTGGACGACACCATCGAACTGCCCGTTCAGATCGCGGGCAAAATGAAGGGCAAGGTCGCCATGCCGGCCGACGCCGACGAAGCGACAGTCCAAGAATTGGTCTTGGCCGACGAAAAAATTCTGGCGGCCTTGGAAGGTCGCACCATTCGAAAATTGATCTTGGTCCCCGGACGAATCGTGAACCTGATTCCGGAAGATTAATTCAGGCGGGCTTGGACTCGGTTAGCACCGTTGCTGCAGTAGGCTTCACTTCGATGTGAGCGCTGGCCACGGGGCCTTCAAGCATCTCCCGAAAGGCCGGGGCCGATCGGAAATCCACCACCGTCTGGGCGGGAATCGTCATGGGGTCGCCCGTTGAAGGGTTCCGTACCGTGCGGGGCTTTCGCTTCTTGATATTAAAGGCGCCGAAACCGGTAATGGTCACGCCACCATCATCAAGAATGCCGTCACGGAGCGATTTGATGACTGCTTCCACAGCCTTCCCCGCTTGGACTTTCGAGCAGTCCATTTCGCCAGCCACAAGTTCAATGATGTCCGTTTTGTTCATCAGTTCTCCACTCACCCTGAAGGGGCAAAGATAATTTGCCATGCGTGCACTGCAAGTCGTGCCGACCCGTCTAGACGAGCCAAGATCATGGGAAGTGCCCTACCTGTGGTGATTTGCGCGGATTCAAGAAAATCCAGAATTTTGACACACAGGCACTATCTGCTGGTCCTCGTCATCGAATCAGCCGGAGTTCTCCAATATTTGGGACCACGGCGGGACCACTTCCACCAAGGGGCAGTAGCCACGGAAAGTAGACACACCAAGCACGACCAACCAGCAGATCTCGGTGCACGACATACGGCGATTCATCAACCATGGTGGCCACAAATGGAGACGGGGCGCCCAAAAACCGACCATCGTGGGATGCGCCGCTGTTGTCGCCCATCATGAGAAATTGGTCAGGCCCCAGTTCAGCCAAATTGGATGGATGGGTCCCAAATCCCCATCCTGTGGGACGGCACCGATCCAAAATGTCTGGCCGAGCGGGGTTGCTGTCGGTGCGATCATTGTTCTGTTGGGCACGGTGGTACAAATCGCGTGCCACTTGCACATCTTCGAGTATGCAAGGGCCACCCGTGAATTCCAACTTCAAGACCGGGCTTTTTGCCACCGGTGCCTCTACAGGATCTCCGGTACTTGGCATTTCACCCTGTCGAAGGGTGTCGAGCTCATGACTGGCAATCAAACGCTTCCGCGAGTACCCCAGACGCTCCCGAGCCGACCAGTCGTAAGAAAGTTCAAGAATGGGTTCACCGTGGTGCCAAACACTCAGACGCTGGTCGGCATGCCAAACCGTCATGCGATTGGGCACATCAGCAGTCACAGGATCCACAGTTGCAGTCTGCCATTCCGTCCAACCCGCATCGGGCCCCACTTCTGACCACACATCATCTCGCATACGAACTCGAACAACATCGCCCACCCGCTCCACCTCAAACCGATGCTGGTTGGCTTCCAAGATCCAACGCAATGATCCGGTTTCACTAAAGGGAGTCCAGTTTGCTTCAAAAGCAATGTCTGCGATGGGTTCGGGTGAAGGATAGGTGTATCCCTTCAAGATCCGTCCACGGCCATCAGGTGTGTTGCCGTAACCAACGTTGTACGCGTTCCAATTGGTGAATTCGCGAGCGCGGCGGTTCCATTCCAACTGTGTCGGCTGATTCCCCCGAAAAGTCCAAACAGGACCTTCGAGGGACCAGTCGTCATCATTCGGAACAAACGCACCAAAACCATCTGGTGTGGACATTCCACCTTGGTCATGGCGCTGTTCGTAAACCGGCACCCACAACGCGCGCTGAACCCAATCTGGCTTGCGCTGAATCTGAAAAGCGTCCCAATCCAGAGATTCATCGGATGCCAAGGGAGCCGTAAACAAATCACCGTCGACAATCCAAAGGCGCTCGTTGGGCAACCCGCACAAACGTTTGATGTAGGTCGGGGCGCGGCCGAACGGATTGGCCGGGTTCCGAAACACCACAACTTCCCAGCGGCGCGGATCACGGAAGTGATACAGGGTCTTATGGGTCAGGATGCGGTCACCTTGACGGGGTTTCGCAGACCAAGCTTCAGATTTTGCGGTTCCAGGAAACCGTGGCCCCAGCAATCGATCCGGTGCATTGTTCAAAATCGCGTCATAGATTGAAGCCGGCGCACCGAGCTGAAGCCCAACGGCAAACTCCCCACCCGTCTGGGGGCCTCGCATCAACACATGCTGACCGCGCAAAGTGGGGGCCATGGATCCGGTTGGGATCACAAAGCCTTCGGCCACAAAGGAACGCGCCGCCATGGCAATCACAAAGGCAACAATCATGGACTGGAAGGAATAGGGAAACGTGTTTCGGTCGGGATCGGAGACGGGCGTGTTGACCGGCCTGGCGTCTTGGCGACGAAAGGCCGCTGCCGCACGGCGAACTGAGCCTGCAGACCCTTGCAATACAACCGCACCAGCATCACCCTCATCAGCGTCAACTTCAGGATGATCTTGAGCAGGGAACCTGGACAACGAACCTGCCAGGATGAGCCGAACCACGGCATCGTCGGCAACGTGTCCAGGAATACGATCTCGGTAGCTGGTGGGCCCATCAGTCATGGGACCTTTATCGGGACGCGGGGCGGGGTTCCGTGAACGACCGACCTAATCTTCAGCGCGGGGCGACGCTTCCGATCCAGCGCTGCCCCCGTTGGGTTTGCGGCGGCGGCGGCGGCGCTTTTTCTTACCCGCGGTCGATGACTCGGACGTGGGACCCGCTGAGTCCGGCGAGGCTTTCGGGGATTCAGAACCACCTTGGGGCGTAGCCTTAGGCTTTCGGCGACGCCGGCGGCGGACAGGGGGAGAGTCGCCTTCATCAGGGCCACGAATAATCTCGGGATCCAAACCTCGGAGAGGGTCCGCAGGGCGTGGTGCCGCCTCAGGATCGCACAGATCCTCAATCGGAACCGCGATCTCGCGATCGTCGGCTTCCAATTTCACCAACACCAATTGAACCAAGATTTTGCCTTCAATGACAGTGCCTGGGCCTTCTGGAGTTCCAACACGACTTCGCCGCGCGGGCAATTTGGCCTTGAGGTCTTTGTAGGTCTCTTGCTCGTACCGCAGGCAGCACATCAGTCGCCCACAACGACCGGAGATCTTCATTGGATCAAGAGTGTGCTTTTGCAACTTGGCGTTGCCCATCGAAACCGGCTTCAAGACTTTCAGGAAATTCTTGCAGCAGCAGTACTGACCGCACTTCTCGTAGTCCGCCTTGATACGCGCCTCATCACGAGCACCAATTTGCCGCATCT
>CALDQF010000187.1 GCA_937911845.1 uncultured Phycisphaera sp.
CCAGAAAACAGCGCCAACGACGGCCGCCACGACGGCGGAAATGCGTGCGGTATCTTCCACAGGAATGGGGGATTCCACCATTCGATTCCCAAGCGTTTGAATGAGGGAAAGGGGGGCGATGGCTCGCGCCACCTCAGCCCCGGGCCCCAATTGCGCCACCGCGTTTCCGATCACATGCAAGGGCACAAGCCCCAGCACCAACAGGCCGATCGTGACGACTGTCGCGCGGACGGTGGTTCGACAGGTGACCGATTGATGCAAGCCAACTGACAACATGAAGCCGCACACAGAAGGAACAGTGAGCAGAAGCAGAATCGGAACTTCTGCCGCGAGAGACGCTCGGCCCAGCGCGGGACCCAGTGCGAACAGGCAGGGGGTCACCAGCAACGGCAGCCGTGCTTCCAGCAACGAGCGCGCCTTCCCATCCAGATAGGTTTTTGGTTGCAATGGCGTGGAGAGAAGCAAGTCCAGGGTGCCTTGTTCCCGTTCGGCGGTGACCGAGCTTGCCGATTCAAGAATGCAGGCAATCATGGCGACCACGCTGGTCAAGATCACTCCAGTCTGCATTAAACCTTGCAACGTCTTGGGGTTCAGTTGATTTTGCCACCCGGGTACGGCCAACATTGCCCCCATGAACCCCGCCACCAAAGCGGGCCACCACCGGATCCAGGCGTGGAGGCCCGATGGCATTCGCAACCGCTCGCGCCACCGAATGGGATTGCCGTCGTCGGCCTCCTGGGCCGATCGGGACAGGGTGCGTTCGGAGACTCGGGAATCGCCAAGGGCCGCCCGCAAGACCGCGGCCAGCAGCAATCCTCCCGTGATGGCTAATGAGGCCACGATGTGGGTCATGACCGCCCGATTGCTTCCGACGGTTCCGGCCAGCATGGCTTCCAAAGAGAGGAGGGGAGAAAATGGGGTGAACACACTCAAATTGGGGCGGGTGTATCCCGAAAGACTGTGGGCGATTTCAGTCAAACACAGCCAAGCGGCCAACCCCGAAAAGAAGAAGAAGAGCACCCGGCGTCCCCCGCGACGAGAGGCCGCCAGAAGTACCGCGGCGGCACTCACCATCACCATGGTCGAAATGCCCAAGGCGCTGCCCATAACCACGGTCTGCAATGGGATCCCCCCGAAGGTGCCCAGCGAAAGCAGGATGGGCAGTCCCGACAGGAGAAGAGTGGTGGCCAGAAAGACCCTTCCGAACCACTGGCCAAAGACAATGGATCGGGGACGGGTGGGGGTGGTCAGTGCCACTTCCCAGGTTTTGGGATCGGATTCCCGCGTAATGGCCCCGGCAATGAAGGTGGGCATGAGCACAAAACTGGACAAGATTTGAAGTCGGACCAGCGACGCGATCCACTGGGCGCTGGTTGAGGCCAGTTCTCGGGCAGAGCCGCTGCTGAGCCCTCCGCCGGTCAAGAGGGCGAGCGTGATCAGGCAGAGCAGCAACAACGCCGCCGAGCGGGCCCAAGTGGGGCCACGCCGCCGCCCGGCTGTCCCAATGATGCGGGCGGCCACAGGGTTGTGGAGCCAAGATAGAAGGTTCGGCAAACGCAACACAAGCATCCTATTCGCTGAATGAGGGGGCTCGGTTGGTACGGCTTGGGGATAGAATGAGGCCACCAAACTCCGTATGCCGGTTTGGGAATTGACGTTCGCTGCTTCGCGGAATCTTTCGCGATCTCAAATCTGGGGTATCCCATCATTCGGAGCACCAGAACTTGCAGTTTTCGGCATGCGCTCCCTTTTGGAGTTTTTATCCCGTGACCGAATTTGATGTTATTTCCGTCTTATTTGGGATTCTTCTTGGG
>CALDQF010000188.1 GCA_937911845.1 uncultured Phycisphaera sp.
CGGCAGCCCCTGAAGGCAGAACATCGACCAGCCAGTCCATCACATCAGTTCTCCAATGACTTGATCTGCCAGAAGAAACCCTTGATCCGTTAGCGTGAGCCGTTTGACCCCTAGATCAAGGAGGCCGCGATCAACCATCATGTGAATCACTGCTTCTCGGGAAGTACCGGGCCCGGCGTGGAGGCTCTCGAGTTCGTCGAGACGAAGCCCCTCCTGCAACCGCAGTCCAAGCATGAACCTTTCGGCACAATGCAGTTCGGCGGTGCGGATCTCCACACTCTCCAAAGGGCACCAGCCCGAAGAAGACAAATAGCCCTCAAGGCGGCGTTGGTTTTTCCAACGAGCCTCCGAAAATTGGCCAGATGAGCTCGGCCCCAACGCCCACCACGGTTTGTTCTTCCAATATTTCAGGTTGTGGCGACACTGTTCACCAGGGAGAGCAAAGTTCGAAACCTCGTAGCGGTGAAGACCCGCAGCCTTCAGCCGAGACACCACCAGCTCATACGCTTCGGCTTCGAATTCTTGTTCGCACGGTTGAACCAACCCGAGATCGCGACGTTTGGTCAATGCGGTATTTGGTTCGTAAATCAATCCATAGACCGACAAATGGTCAGGTTGGAGCGCCATGGCTTCTGAAATGTCGTGGTCAACCCCATGAAGATCTTGTCCAGGAACACCAAAAATCAGATCCAAAGAGAGACGATCGATTCCCGCGGAGCGGAGCAGATCCACCGCTTGGGGCACGGACTCGGGACGATGACGCCGTTCGAGAGTCTGTAAGGATTCCGAGGTGAAAGACTGAACCCCCAAGCTGACCCGGTTGACGCCAGCGGCCACCAATGCGTGGGCCAATTCGTCCGTAATGGTTTCAGGATTGGCTTCAACCGTCCATTCGAAGTCTGCTGAAAGTTCAAACTGGCTTTCCAAGATGCTTCTCCACGTGCCCCAAAAATGCTGAGGAAGCATGGTTGGCGTGCCGCCGCCAAAGAAGATCGTGTCAAACCGCGTCCCGGGTGGGATCTGTGCCAGTTCCTCAAGAAGCCGAGCGCTGTATTGATCAATACGGTCGTGTTGGTCAACCAGGCTGTAGAAATCGCAGTAATGGCATTTGTGAGCACAAAAAGGAACATGGGCATACAGGCCCAAAACCGAGTCAATCGGAGGGGACAGGCGGGGGTCATCCCCGAGGAGATTGCCATTTTTGGTAAGATTCATCGTCCAAAAGCGATCGTATCGTCCTTGGAGGAGCACTGGATGGCATCTCAATCTGGCACACCAAATACCGCAATCGTCGGGCTCCAGTGGGGTGACGAAGGCAAGGGCAAGTTTGTTGATGTCCTGGCCGCTGAGCACGACGTGGTGGTCCGGTTCAATGGCGGGGCCAACGCTGGGCACACCATCGTCGTCGAAGGTGAGAAGCTTGCGCTCCACCTTATGCCGAGTGCGGTCTTGAATCCCAGTTGTGAATTGGTGATCGCCAACGGCACTGTCATTGACCCTGACATCTTGGTGAAAGAAATCGAGCTGGTTGAATCCCGTGGACTCTCTCTTGAGGGGCGATTCCACGTGTCATCTCGAGCACATGTTGTGCTGCCCTGGCACAGCCTGCTTGATGGCGCGGCCGAAGCACGGCTCTCCGATCGGGGAGAAGCCATCGGAACGACCAAGAGAGGCATTGGCCCGGCGTATGCCGACAAGATCGGTCGGTCAATGGCCATTCGCATGGGTGACCTTCTTGATAAGGCGTATTTGAGAACTCACCTGGACAAAATCGCCCCGCTCCGTCTTGAAGAGCTGAAGGTTGCCGGAAATGACTCGAAGATCGATACCGAGGCACTTCTCGCTGACCTAACGACACTGGGCGAACGCCTGAGGCCTTACATCACGGACACCACGTGGCTTTTGCATGACCGTGTCAACGAAAAGCGTTCCCTGCTGTTCGAAGGTGCAAACGCGTGCCTACTTGATGTTGACCACGGCACTTATCCCTACGTCACCAGCTCAAACGCGTCAGCACTCGGGATCTCACCTGGCACTGGATTACCCGCGAAAACTCTGGGGCGGGTCATTGGGGTCGTAAAGGCGTACTCCACACGTGTCGGAGGAGGGCCGTTTCCGACAGAACTCGACGATGCCACTGGTGATCGCATTCGAGACCGCGGATGCGAATATGGAACCACGACCGGACGGCCTCGACGCTGTGGATGGATCGATCTCGTTGCCCTTCGTTATGCCGCCATGGTGTGCGGAGCTGACAGTTTGGCCATCACGCTTCTGGACGTTCTCTCAGGATTTGACGAAATCAGACTCTGCACGAACTACAAAACGGCATCGGGCAAGGTTCTGGATCGCTTCCCCCCCGACGCCCGACTGCTCGAAGAATGCACTCCGGTCTACGAGGCTCATTCAGGATGGGCCGAGGAGATTGACCAGTGCAAATCCATCTCCGAATTACCACCGGCATGCCAGTCTTATTTGAAGACACTGCAATCCCATCTCGGAGTCCCTATTGAATTTATCTCGGTCGGCCCTGACCGACGCCAGACCATGCGTTGCGAACTGGAGCAATCATGCCGCGATGATTCTTGTAGCCTGCCGGGCCCGTTGGAGAACGCGTGAGCAGCGACCGATCTGAATCTCCATCTCCCCCCCGCCATGTTGCCATCATTATGGATGGAAACGGACGGTGGGCAGAGGCCCGTGGACGACCCCGGATCGACGGCCACCGTGCCGGAGCCAAAGCCGTTCAAGCCACCATCGAAGCTGCGGTCCGCTGTGGAATGGAAGTTCTCACGCTGTACTCCTTTTCAACCGAAAATTGGACTCGTCCGAAAGCCGAAGTTGGGGCCCTGATGGCGCTCTTTGAGGACTACATGACTTCCGAAAGAGATCGGCTTGTTGAGCAGAACATTCGGTACCGACGGCTGGGCCGTCGAGAAGGCCTGCCAACGGGTGTGCTCGACCGATCGGATCGCCTTGAGGCCGACACGGCCGCAGGCGCATCGATGACCCTTCAAATTGCCATCAACTACGGTTCGCGTCAGGAAATCACCGACGCAGCACGGCGACTTGCCATTGATGTGGCCATGGGCCGAATGAGCCCGGACGATATCGACGAAAAGTCACTGTCCGACCGAATGCTGACGGCGCACCTGCCCGACCCCGACCTCATTATCCGAACCGGAGGAGAAGCAAGGCTCTCGAACTTCTTACTCTGGCAATCGAGTTACGCCGAGCTGGTGGTTCAGGATGAACTGTGGCCAGATTTTGACGCCGAAGCACTTCACCGAGCGTTGCACGAATACGAGCAGCGACCTCGACGTCTTGGAGGAACCGCTTCACGTTAAGTGGGAAGCGCATGATCCACGCTCAGCAGGAACCTCTCGCCTGACCGGTCGTCAAATTCGCCACTCAGAAGCCTTTCAACGGCTGCGGCGACGGTGTCCGGATCAAGCGCAGCCTCTGGCGGCACCATGGACGTGTCAGCAAAAGCACGCAACGCCGGCGTCTCCACGGCGGCCAACGCAATATTGAATCCGATCACTTGGCCATCGGTCTCCCCCGGGAGTGAACGGACAAGAGACTCCAGTGCCGACTTGGAAGCCGCGTAGGCGCGGAATCCTGGGAACGGGTCGTGGGTGGCAAAGCTCGAAATGGAGACCACGCGCCCCGGCGAACCTTGAGCCAACGAAGGTTGTAATTTTCGCGTGAGATCAAGTGGGGCAATGACATTGCTCTCAAACACCATGCGGTCAAAATCTGAATCGGTGTCCTCAGCCGCGATGTTTGGCGCGTAACCAGCATTATGGACAACTGAGGTGACGCCCATGGCCCACCCAGACAACTGGGCACGAAAGGTGTCCGACGCGAGGTCGCCCGCCAGAGTCAGAACACCCTGAGGGAGCGACTCCAAAGCATCGGTCTTTCGACCAGTCGCATAAATCTGGTATCGGTCCGCCAGCCGATGGACCAACGCTTGTCCGATTCCTCCAGAGGCGCCTGTGATCAAGATCGAAGATTTCATCCAAACAGCCGACTCAGATCGTTGAAGAACGTGACCGCAAACAACGAGCCAAGGAGCCCCAACCCGAGCATGGTCGAC
>CALDQF010000189.1 GCA_937911845.1 uncultured Phycisphaera sp.
ATCGACCGTTGTCGAAGAGCGCATCGACCGCCTGCTGGAGCATCCGCTTCTCGTTTCGGATGATGACCTCGGGGGCGTTGAGGTCCATCAGCTTCTTGAGGCGGTTGTTCCGGTTGATGATCCGGCGATACAGGTCGTTGAGATCGCTGGTGGCGAAGTTGCCAGAGTCCAAAAGGACGAGCGGTCGCAAATCAGGAGGAATGACGGGGACTACGTCCAAGACCATCCAGGCCGGATCGTTGTCTGAATTCTTGAGTTGCTCGACCAACTTCAGTCGCTTGGAGATGTCCTTGACCCGCTGCTTGGAACGGGTGGTCTTCAACTCTTCACGCAAATCCACTGCGATTTGGTGAAGGTCCAACCGGTCGATGAGTTCGCGAATGGCCTCCGCACCCATCATGGCCGTGAAGGCTTGTCGACCGTACTTCTCAACTTGGACGCGGTAGTCGTCCTCAGTGAGGACTTGCATGAACTCGAGTTCGGTTGCGCCGGGCTCGACGACAACGTAGTCCTGGAAGTAGACGATCTTCTCGATGTCCGCAGTCTTCATCGCCAACAGCGCGCCCAAACGCGATGGCAGAGCCTTGAAGTACCAGATGTGAACACACGGGGTCGCCAGGTTGATGTGACCCATGCGCTTGCGTCGAACGCGAGAGTGGGTGACCTTCACACCACAGCGGTCGCAGATGATGCCTTTGAACTTGGTGCCGCGGTACTTGCTGCAGGAGCATTCGTAATCCTTTTCAGGACCGAAAATGCGTTCACAGAACAAACCGTCTTTTTCCGGACGGTAGGTGCGATAGTTGATGGTCTCGGGCTTCTTGACTTCACCAAAAGACCACGAACGGATGTCGTTGGGAGAAGCAAGATTGATCTTGACGCAAGCGAAGTCGTTGACGCGGTCGTAGACGGTTTCGGACATTGCGGGGCTCTTAATAAGGGGACAAAAAGGGAAGAACGAGGAACGGGGGCGAAGATGAGCGTGCTGGTTACAAGACCGGCAGTGGCTCTTCCTCGTCCTTCTGAATTTGGATGTTCATGCCGAGACCCTTGATCTCGTTCATGAGCACATCGAAGACCACTGGCATGCCGGCCTCGAGCGTATTGACGCCCTTGACCATGGAGTCGTAGATCTTCGTGCGACCTTCCACATCGTCGGACTTGACGGTGAGGAGTTCTTGGAGGATGAACGCCGCGCCATAGCCTTCGAGCGCCCAAACTTCCATTTCTCCAAAGCGCTGACCACCGGTCCGAGCTTTGCCACCCAGCGGCTGCTGGGTGATGAGGGAGTAGGGGCCCGTCGCCCGGGCGTGGATCTTGTCGTCCACCAAGTGGTGCAGTTTGATGAGGTACATGTACCCCACCGCGTTGCGTTGCTGGAACGCCTCACCGGACCGGCCGTCGTACAACTGAACTTTGCCGCGGAAAGGCATCTGAGCGAGAAGCTCGCGGGAAGTACCCGCAGGGCCTTCTCTCTTCTCAAACGAACCAACCTTGTCTTGGACATGGGCATTGGCTTCATCGATGGCGGCCAACACTTCCGATTCCGAGGCACCGTCGAACACCGGGGTGCAGCATTGGAAACCAAGGACAGCAGCCGCCCAACCCATGTGCAACTCAAGCACCTGGCCGACGTTCATTCGAGAAGGCACACCCAGTGGGTTCAGCAGAATTTGAACCGGGGTGCCGTCTTCGAGGAATGGCATGTCTTCTTCGGGAACGATGCGGGCGATCACACCCTTGTTTCCGTGTCGACCGGCCATCTTGTCACCGACGGAAAGCGGACGCTTCGCGGCAATGTAGACCTTCACCATTTCCAAGACACCGTTGCCCAGCTCGTCGCCACGCTTCATGTGTTGAACGCGACGCTGCTTTTCTTCGTCGATCGCTTGGATCCGGGGCCAGAACTGAGAGTAGGTCTTGAGTGCCTCTTCACGCAGTTCTTTGCCACCTTTGATCCACTTCTCGCTGAAGTTCTCGATTTGTTCGAGAACAACCTCGGGAATGTCGGACTGACCGACCTTCTGGCGGGTCATGGGGTCAACCATTTGGGTACCCGTAATCTCGTTGACAGATTCGACCATCTCACGGAAGAGTTTGATGGCCTTTTCGTCCATCATTTCTTCGTAGGCCTCTTGCTCTTCAGCCAGAGCGACCTTTTGCTCATCGGTGAGGTGCAGACGACGGGAGAACTTCCGGGTGCCAATGACGATGCCTTGGGTGCCCGAAGGAACCGTGAGCGAGTCGTTCTTCACGTCTTCACCAGCGCGACCGAAGATTGCGTGAAGCAGTTTTTCTTCGGGGGTCAATTCACTCTTGCTTTTGGGAGAGACTTTGCCGACCAAGATATCGCCGGGTCCAACCCGAGCACCAACGCGGACGATGCCGCTTTCATCGAGGTTGGAGAGGGCCTTTTCGGAGACGTTGGGGATGTCCCGAGTGAACTCTTCGCGGCCGAGCTTGGTCTCACGAATTTCCACATCAAAGTCTTCGATGTGAATGGAGGTGAAGGTGTCGTCCTTCACAAGTTGCTCGGAGATCACAATCGCGTCTTCGAAGTTGTAACCGTCGAAGGTGTTGAAGGCGACCAAGATGTTCTTGCCCAGACCCAATTCACCCTGCACGGTGGATGCACCGTCGGCGATGATCTGGCCCTTCTTGATGCTTTGCCCCAACTTCACAATGGGCTTCTGCGTGTTGCATGTACGCTCGTTCAAGCCGCGGAACTTCAGCAACTCGTATTCATCGGAGTTGTCAACGACGATGCGTTCCGCATCGACGAAAGTGATTTTTCCTGAGTTGGAAGCACGAACAGCCATGCCAGAGTGGACACCGGCCGATTTTTCCATACCGGTGGCGACCCAAGGCACTTCGGGTTTGAGCAATGGCACGGCCTGTCGCTGCATGTTCGCACCCATGAGGGCTCGGTTGGCGTCGTCATGCTCCAAGAAAGGAATCATGGCGGCCGAAACACCGACAATTTGCTTGGGTGAGACGTCAACGTAGTTGA
>CALDQF010000190.1 GCA_937911845.1 uncultured Phycisphaera sp.
GTGGAGAGAGAACCCTTCGGGTGCCAGATTGGGTCTACCACCACACGCCCTCGTCTTCGAGTTGAAAAGATTTCTCCTTGGTTCAGGTCCCAACTGAAACCCATTAGAGGACTTTCTGTCTTAATATTTTTTGATGCCAAAGCAAGATCGTCACCCGATTGATTTTGATTCCGCAGGTCCGGTGGAGATGGGCGTGACGGCTTTGGTGCTTGCACTTGAAGGCCCCCTCTTGTTCATCTTCATTGCTCGGCAGGGGACAAACCCCCTTCTGGCCGCCGGTATTCTTTTGTTGCCAGTGGTCATCTTGCTTCCACTCATATGGATGCTTTGGCGACCTTGGTCGGTTCGTTGGGACTTCCGTCCCCCTGGTGAGCATGCGGAGATTCGGACCGTGCAATCTCTGAGTGGGTTCAACAATTGCGTCCGTTTGGCGGCGGATGATTATGGACTTCATGCCACGCTCAATCGACCTTTCCGCTGGATGGGAGGTGAGCCTTTTTCGATTCCTTGGTCGGAAATGGACTGGATGGATCAAGCGTCTTTTGGAAGATTCACCCAAACCAGAAAAGCGAGCGTCTCGGGCAAATCGCTTGTTCTTCCCAACTGGGTGTACGAGGCGGCAGAGCGTTATTGATTCGGAGATTCAGTCTGGGCCTGCGGAGTTGGGCGCCACTTCTTTCGCCTTGTCTGTGGTTGCCTTTTTTATTCGTCGTCGTACTCGTCGTCGTACTCGTCGTCAAAGTCGTACTCATCGGCAAAGCCGGGTTGGGCGCGGTTGGCCAGCCAAGCGGCGATGGCATCAAACTGTGCGGTGGCATCTCCGTCCAAGATGTCGGGACGAACGGCTTTGCCCGTGATTGGGTCGGCGTACCGTGGCATTCGCGTTGACGGGGTGATGCGCAAGGGATCGTCCATCCAGCGGTGGTACCAGCCAGGACGAAGTCGTTCGGCGGATTGGGCGAAGTTCACACCCACTGCTTCGAACGCAGCCATCGGGGGTTCGTCGCCCACACCATGGCACGTGATGCATCCATATCCTTCAAGGCCAACCAGCATTCGGCCGACTGTGGCGTCGGCTTTTTCAGTCGCCACAAAGGGTTCCTCTTGAGGCATGCCGTGTTCGGCGACCAGTGAAGTGGTAAGTGGGGCCGCCCACGCCCCGAATCCTGGCATTCTGGCGTGCATCCACGGACGCACTTCTTCCGTTCTGGTTCCGGCCAGGGTCTTCAGTAAGTGTTGTGTCCGAAGCTTTTCTCCGGTGCCGTCGAGGTGGGGCAGCGTTTGGTCGACTTCGGGGGCATTGGGGTCGGAAAGAAGGGCCGGGTCTACATCGAGCGTTCGTCCTTCGCCGAGGGAGGCTTGGCCATCACGCGCGTGGCATGACGTGCATCGCAGGCTTTTGACCGCACGGGCGGCAAAGCCGAAGTTGGTCGGAGCGGTGGTGGAAGCCAGCGCTTCGAGGGTTTGGTTGATTGCGGCTTGCTCGGTGCCACTCAGCCGGAAGTCGGGGGCGGTACTGGCGTCGTTGGCCAAGCAGCCTCCCATTTGCTCTTGTGGACGGGTGGGTAAAGGGATGCTGGGTACGGGCGGCGCATCTGATTGGTGGCAATTGCCACAGCGAAGGGTTGACGCCAGGGCTTCACCCCGGACCACGTTTCCAGTGACGCCCGATCCTTCACCAGGAGCCGCCTCTCGCAAGAAGGCTTCCAAGTCGGCGGCTTCTTGTTCGGATAGCCGGAAGTCGGGCATTTTGGACCATGGCGATCTGGCGTGGGGGGCTCGAAGAAAGTCAGCCATAGCGCCGGGTTGGTACTTCTGGCTGACCCCAATCAGGGAGATGCCGTCGTAGTCGTCCTCGGGTTCAAGCACATGACAATTCAAACATTGAAATTTTGCGGCCAAGACTTTGCCATCTTCCGGCTTTCCTTCGATAGCTTTCAACGTCCCTGAACCCATCGAGACCACCCACGCGGCGAGATCGGCGGCATCTTGCTCGGCGTTGGGTCCGGAGAGCAGGGCGGGCATGGCGGTGTCGGCTCGATGGGCCGAAGGATCCATCAGCCACTCTTGCACCCAGCGTCCGTGCAGTCGTTGGCCCGCATCTCGGAGCGAACCAGCGGGCCGGTCGAGATCGGAGACAAAAGTGGAAGCTTGAGAAGCATGACAGGCGGTGCAGCGGTGCTCGGCAATCAGCTCGAGGCCATGTTCGATGCTGTCGTGGCCTTCTGCTGCCGAAAGTTGTTGGGTGGGAATAGGCTCCAGCGTGAAGTCCCTTCCGTCCCAGAGCAGTCGAATCCAGGATGGGCCTTGGCTCGGCGGTGTCCACTCCAGATTGATTGACCGTTGGCCTTTGTTCAGGCGAAGCTGTTTGGTTCGCAAGACGGCTTCCAGAGCACCTTCAAGTACGACTTCACCGTCAATCGAAAGCACGGCCGACCCTGTGCCCCGAAGCGCCAGTTCGGCACGGGTTCGGATGGGCAGGTTGAGGGTACCCGTAAAGGCGCCCGTCCAACTCTTGGGAGCAATGCCCAACGCCGGAGACTCCCCGGCTTCCACTCGGACCGCAAAGAGACGTGTTGGCATGACCCTCTGGTTGATGCCATCTGAAAAAGTTGCTGTCACACCAGACGGTGATTCGGGTTCCGTGGTGCTGGAACCAAGGTTGAATCCGATGGCCAGGAGAAGCGAGAAAAGCATCAAATTTTAGTCTGTACCCAACTCGTGGACGGTGTTCCAGATGTCGGTGATGATCACGTCGCCATCGGTGCTTTCAAGGTCGCATTGCACATGCATTTGCATGACCGGCTGCATATTCTTGAGCTTCAGGTGCACGGTTTTGCCATCGTCAAGAAGCGTGGCGGACTCGACAACCATTTCGTCGTGCTCTTCGACTCGGATTTCCTTTTTCTTGGCCAGTTCAAATTGTTCAGCATCGGGGTTGAGCGCTGAGACTTCTGGTGAGCCGTACATGGGGCCCCAAACGTAGTCCCAACAATTGACGGCCCACGAACCGGTGTCTTCGGCCAACTCGCGGTCGAGATTCACGGAGAAGGAGATCTTGATGCCATCTTCCACGGCCGTGATCGAAGTGGGGTTTTGGGGGGTTCGACCAGTCCATCGCACCCGTTGTAACGCGGCAAGCCGCGCGGCATTGGTTTGCCAGCCTTTGAGTCCGCAGACCCAGAGCTGTCCGTCGGTGGGGTTGAAGCGTCCTCGCATGGCCGAGGAGCCAAGTTGGACGGGTACCCGGAAGACACCGCCCTGTACTTGGCCGTTGACTTCTTCTTTCATCACTCGATAAATGGAACTTTGGCCATACGACAGGTGGAGAAGCTCTCCGGTCCACGGCCATTTGGAGGAAGTCACCCAGGTTTGGCCGCCGGAAGAGTTGTCGACGCTCATGGGGAACCAGCACAAAGGTTTGTTGTAGTCGGTCGGTGTCTCAGCCCGGTGGGCCAACGGCACCACACCCTGGAAGGATCCTTGGGACATCCAGTGGAGCTTGCAGTGGGGCACCCAAGTGCCTTCGTTGTCGCCGGCGGTGACGACTTGTCCGTCGGGAGAAATTCCGATTCCGTTCGGGGCGCGGAGTCCAGTGGAGAACACTTCGAGATCTCGTCCGGTCTTGTCGACTTTAATCACGGTGCCGTGGTGTTCGTTCAGGCTGTCCTCGAACCCGCGTCCGCCACCACGGACTGGTCCAGCTTTCCCAAACCAGAAGTTGCCCTCGCCATCCACTTGGAGATCAAACGCGAAATCGTGGAACGAGGGAGTGGTGTAGACCAAATTACAGAAGTTGTCATAGAGGTCGGCTTCACCATCGCCGTTGAAGTCGATCAGGCGGGTGATTTGATCTTTGCCATGGACAAAGATTTGTCCGTCGCGAACGGCCAGACCCAAGGTCTCGAATAGACCGGAGGCGAATCTCTTCCACCGGATGTCCCCCATCTCACGGAGCCCTTGCACAAGCCAAACATCACCATTCCAGGTGCACACGGCGGCGGTGTCATCGTCGACAAAGTCGAAGCCGCCGATGCGCATGTACGAGTTCCAAGGATTTTCGAAGGGGATGGGGATGTCATCCACGACGAAGGCTTCGTCACCGTTGTCTGCTATTTTTGCCTGAACAACAATTTCTTCCGGGTAGATCGATGGGAACAAAGCGGGGTCGGGTTGGCTTCCGGCGAACATCCGGGTGAACAATCGATTCGGCGTGGGAGCCGAAGCGAGAACGCTGGGCTTGATGTCATCGCGAGTTGCGGCGATTGCCACCATGAACGAGCCCGATGGACCGTCGACGGTTGGGTCGAGGTTGAGCACCAAGGATGTCCCCGACACTTCGAAACGTGAGTCAGCGCTGCCACGGATTGCGAATCTTGTGTCGCCGACCCGCGCTGCTCGTCCATCTGAGAGGACTTTGATGCGTTGTCTTCGGGTGGCGTCGGCCACACGGAGTTGCATGCTTTTGGAGGGAGCTTGAGGAAAGACTTCAAGCGTGCGTACCAAGACGTCTCCAGCGTCAGTTTGTTCGACGCCGTGGTGTTCAAGCACCCGGGTTTGTCCGACGGTGTAATTCAAGATGGATTCTTCTCCCACTCGCATCAGTCCGCCCCAACGGGCCATTTCAGCAGGAAGCGGGCCCCATGGCTTGCTGGGGCGGGGATCCTCCCAAGAGCCATTCACTTTCCATCCCGGGCCTTCAAGGCTGCCATAAATGGGAGTGCCGACCGCGCCGGGATGACCTCCGTGGCTCCCGTCGTAGGAGACCCCCTCCCAGTTCAAGCCGCCCTGCCACACCGCGCCGACCCGCAACAGGCCGGTGTCAAAAGACGCCACCCATCCATCCTCAAGGAACAGGTTGAGGCCTTTGTTGGAGGTGGCGTAGTCCATGGGGTAGCCCGTGGCACAAGAAACAAATGGACCTGGGTCCATTCGGTTCCACCATTCGTTTTCCGGGACGTTTTGGGCAGTCAGCCGCACATCGAGACGCTCGGCCCGGGTCATGTCTTTGGTTTCAAGATGACGGGCTTTGATGAATTTGTATTCGACCACGCTTTGGGGATCGTGGGCTTGGATCGCAAAGGTGCCCTCAGAAAGTCGCTTGCTTCCTTTTCGGTCCTTGGGCTCCCACCAGTCCACCACGACTTGGTTGTCGATGCTCGTTTGAATGTGCTGTCCAGCCACACGAATGTGCAACTTGACCCAGTCGCCATCGACATGGGGGGGCATGTTGTTGTTCACAATGCCATACAACGAGCAGGATTTGATGCTGTCTCCATGGGTGGCGTTGACTTGGCATTCGTAGCCAACATCTGGCCAGCCAGACTTTTGGAACTTGGTATGGAAAAAGACACCACTGTTCGCACCCGGTTGGGTTCTTACCATGGCTTCAAATTCAAAGTCATCCCACTTTCGGTCCTCGCCGCCTTTTCCAGACCAGAAGAGGTGGCCGCGTTCACCGTTGACCACCAGGGTTTCGTCTTTCACGGTGAAGGCTTTGGGATTTTCGGCCGCCCGCCATCCGTTCAACGAGGTTCCATCGAAAAGGGTTACCCAGTCTCCGGCAGTAGCGGCGGTGGTCAGGAGCACAACAAAAAGGGAGGCGTATTGCATGGGTTGAATTCTTTGCGTCATGGTTGGTGGTTTGTGTCGGTGGGATCAGGGGGGTGAGTGGCTTGGCTTCGGGCCAAAGCAATAATGTCGGCAATCTCCGGATCGGTCAGGTCGACGCTAAAGCTCTCAGCGACCTCTTTCATGGCTTGGTGGAGATCGGCATCTCCTGGTTCCGTGAGGTCGGCGCGGAGCAAGAAATCACCGAGCGACATGGCCTCATGTTCGGACTTTCCCAGCTTTTGTCCCAGCAGGGCCCCGGCTCGTTTGGCCATGTTGGTGGCTGCTTGAAATCGCAGAGCATCATCATGGACGAACTTCTCTTGGAACCCTGTTCTTTGATCTTGAGCGTCCAGCATCAGTACCTTTACGGACCCATATTCGGGGATCGATGATAGTACTCGGATCCCGGAGTGATGTGATGAAATCGGCCAGGACAACAAACTTGGCTGAGTAGGTTCAGCCCCAGGCCGCCAATATGGCCACCAGATCGTTGAACTCCACGGCGCCTGAAGCGTCCAGATCCTCGACACAATCATCGCACGGTCCAAAGGCCGACAGCAACCGGATAAGGTCGGGGAAATCCACCGTGCCGGAACCATCGAGATCCTCGGGGCAGTTGGTGCCGCAGGCGGTTTCGCACACCGTTCCGTCCCCAGCGTATTGACCTCCCACGACGCCGCAATTCGCGTTTGTCAGGATCAGGCACGCCCCGGTGGCAGGCACACAGCAGGCGCCTTCGGGGTCGGGACAGTTCGTGCTCGCGCAGTCGGTGCCATTGCCTTGGAAGACGCCGCCGGCCGTGGTGCAATCTTCAGGTGTCGTGGGTTCAACGCAGGTGCCATCGTCCAAACAGCATGCGCCTTCGGGGAAGCAGACCGTGGTACTGCACGTGGTGCCGGGGCCAGAGAACGTTCCGCCCACCAGTCCGCAGTCGGTTGCAGGCAAACTCAAACAACCTCCGGTGGACGGAATGCAGCAAGCGCCGCCCGCGTTGCAGTCGGTATCGGTGCACAAGGTGCCCACGCCTTGCCACGTCCCGCCTGTGTTCAGACAGTCGTTCGAAGTTTCCAAACCGCACGTGCCGTTGGGAAGGCAGCACGCGCCAAGGGTTTGGTTGCAAGACAAGCTGGTCCAGGTGGCCCGCATCACCCAATCGCCTGAGGGACGGCACAAGACGTTGAGGTCGCCAAAAGTCGACCAGCCGCCGTTGGGGGGGCAACCCAAGAAACCACAATTCACCCCAAAGAGCCAATTTTGGCTCGGTGCCTGCAGACCGCCAACATCGGTGGTGGGAAAAGCGTTTTGAGTGGACGGGGGCGCGACCAAGCATGGATTGCTGGTTTGGTTGTTGTGCTGGTCAATGCGATATCCAATGCTGAACGTGGCGTCGCCACTGTCGTTGATGATGATCTGTTCGGGGTCATCCGGGTCCACCAAGACTTGCACATTTACCCCATTGGTGCCGGGTTGCAGCACGACGTGGGGCAGCAACTCACCGTCGCTGGAATACTGGGCCACCACATTTCCGCTGGCCGGGGTTCCCGACCATACGAAGAAGGTCCATTCTGTGGTCGTGGTTACGTTGGCATTGCTGGTCGCAAAGACCATCTCGGCCACATCGAGCCGAATGGGAAAGACCGCGGGGTCCAGCGTCCAACTGGCCGCCGCCACTTCTTGTTCGGCGAAGCCGGCCTGAACGGTGTACTGCCCACCCCCAAAGTCAGCATCGGTGTGGGCCGACACTTCGGAAGGGCATGAGCCAGCCAGCGCTATGGGGCGAACCGAACCGGTAATCCCAACATTAGAAATGCCTATCCGTTGTTCTTCGGCACCAAGTGGCCGTTCCAGAACACACAGCAGCAGAGAGGTCAAAATCATGCGGATTTCCTTCTCATTGAGTATCACCTCTGCCGCTTCTCAAACAAGTTCTCAGGCGATCAATTTCAGCTTCAACCCAAAAAAGAACCCGTCCCACAGTCTGTGGGACGGGTTTCGTGATTTGGGGTCCCCGCTTATGGAAAGCAGGGAAGCCAAAAGTTCTGCGATTACTGGCCGTCGTTGGACTCCTTGGGGGCGCCCAACTGGGAGCCAGGGGCGGCCCGGGTTTTGCCGGTTTCGCGTCGCTTCATCTTTTCTTGGTCCTCAGCGCTGCTGAAATCGCCATCGGATTCGGCTCCACAGCCGGCAAAGGCAACCAGAAGGCAGAGGGCGGTCAAACGTCGGATCATTTCGGTCATGGTTTTGGTCTCCAAGTGAAGCCTGAATCCTACCCGCTTGGTGCATGTCCGAGGCAAAAGACGGCCAGATCGGAGGGTTGAATGAAACTTGACATCCCCTGAGGCATTGGACCCGATTCGAGGGCCCCTGCGCGGGCTGAAGCCTTTAGAGGGTTCAGTACACCTCGAGTTTGGTCCGGGCACCAGGGCGCACGAACCGTTTAATGCGAGCGGCATCCCATTCGCTTGGATCCATGGCCGCGGTTTCTTCGTCGCGGATCTTCAGGAACTGTTCGGTCAAGCCACGTTGCGCGAGCAGTCGGAAGACGCCCACTTGCATCCCCGCCAGACCACAGGCGTACACCATGGCATTGGGATCGGTGAATCGTGATTCCAGTTCAGACCATTCCCGTTCCAAGCGATCGTGGACATAGGGGCCTCGGTCGGGGTGATGGTTCTCCGGGCTGA
>CALDQF010000191.1 GCA_937911845.1 uncultured Phycisphaera sp.
ACTGGCTTCGGGCGATTCAGGTATTTCAATTTTGGACTGTTCACTACTGGTTGGGCTTGTTGTGCTCGCTTTTGCCCAAGCCTCGCGAGCCATTTGTCTGAGCAGCCCATGTTGTTCCGCCGGGACGTCTCCACCCCGGCTGACAAATTCATCCAGGGCCTGCGCTGCTCGGATGGGGTTCCCATTGGCGGTTTGGAGAAATGTCGCTACTGGTTCTGGTGTGGTATCAAGGGGGTACGGAAGGTGGCCGCCTTGATTTGATCCCATGCTTTCAAGCCGGTGTGTCTGTTCTGGCGAAAGGGGGGGGAGGCCTCGAATAGGGTCGAGCAAAGGGGGGCGCGTTTGGGGCACTGCATTGGGGTGTGACGGACACGCCGAGGGATATTCGGGGTTGACTGGAATAGGTCGGTCATTGGTTGCTGCTTGGGGCTGAGATTTGGCGGCGTCAGTCAACTCCTCACACCCGGGAGAAAGCACACGAACACCATGCACTTGAGCGCTCGGAACTGGGCGAGGCAATACAAAGTCAATCTCGACCCCTTGGTCAACCAGAGCGCGGGTAAGGCCGGCGCAAGCGGTCCCGAGACCACCTGTGATCAGCGGTGGAAATTCCCAACCCAGCATGATCACCCGCATCAGTCTTCCTCGTCTTCACCGCCCATGTCACCGAGTTCAGTGAACATGACCACCATGGCTTGGAGTGCAACTGCGATCTCAATGGGGGATGTGGATGGCCATACGCACGAGAAGACGTATTCACGCTGGTCGTTCCGAAAGTGCCGGAAGGTGGGCACTGCACCGTCCCAGTCCAGCTCGACCAGTTCTTCTTCGAAAAGTTCCTCGAGTTCGTCCCCAGTGTGCTCAAGATCTCCCTCGATGGACTCAGAAAGCCAGCGGTCTTTGGTCATCAGGGCGAGCAGGCATCCGCCTTCGGCCGGTGAGATTTCATACCATGCGTCCACACCGTCAGGTGCTTTCATGGTGATCTTGCCGCCAGCGATGTCTGCCAGCGACTTCAGTGATTCTGGGAGTTGGTCGTAGATTTCATTCATCGTGTGCTCATCCTCAAGAGAACGCATGGTAGCCTCGGGTATTCATGTCGAGTGATCAGACCGATTGGACCAGCCGAAAGTTATTGAACTGGATGAGAGAGCGTTTCGAGGCTTCCGGCGTGGATGCTCCCAGAGTGGTGGCCGAGATACTGCTGGCTGAGGCGTTTGGTTGTAGCCGGCTCGATTTGCACATGCATCCCGATCGGCCAGCGGCGGGTGAGGAACGTGATCGACTGAGGGACCAGGTCCGCCGTATTTTCTCCGGTGAACCACTGCACTATGTCACTGGACGGGCCCAGTTCTGGCATGGATCTTTCTCTGTACGGCCCTGCACTCAGATTCCTCAGCCCTGCACTGAACTCTTGGTCTCCCATACCCTTGGGTTGCTCTCGAGTCGTGGCCAGAAGGTCGGCCATGGAAGAAGGGCTGTTGACAGTCTTTCGGTGCTAGACC
>CALDQF010000192.1 GCA_937911845.1 uncultured Phycisphaera sp.
CCGGGTGGTTTCGTTTCAACACCCCATTGTGCTCGGCGTTCTTTGTGCGGCCGGACTCGTTTTGGCCTTGGATGCGTGGAGCATCTGTTCGCCGCGTCACCGTCTCACGATCGCTGCTGCCATTGTGTTGACTTTGTTCGCTTTGCTGTTGAGCGGATCTCGAACTGGACTGTTGGCCACTTTGGCGGCGGTGCCAATCAGTTTGGTCATGCTGCACCGACGTGTTCGTATCGCAGCGCTCGTTGGTGTCGCTTTGGCGGTACCGGTCGGTCTTTGGCAACACGACATTCTGGAGGACCGTTGGTCTGATGCGTGGCAAGAACTTGGCCAGTGGCGCGAGTCTCCGGAGACCAGTGTGGGTTGGCGGGTGGCCGCGCTGAACGCGGCTTGGGAGGTTGGTCTCCAACGCCCCTGGATTGGTCAAGGCTACGGTGGGGTTCGGTCGGCGGTCCCGGTGGGTCATCCCGTTCGGGCTCAGGCGGAGAGATTTGCAAGCGATCGTGAGGGCACTCCGCTCAATTTGCACAACACCTGGGCCAACGCTTTTGCACGAACCGGAGCGATTGGGGTGCTTTTGTTGATGGCTGTGTGCGGTTGTGCCACATCGGTGGTCCTTCGCTCAGATTCCATCCACCAGTCCTCAGGGCTGGGTGTGTTGGCGGTTTGGGGGGTGCTTGGTCTTTTTGATGCTGGCCTGGGAACCGGAGTCACCTTGGCGATTCTCGCATTGGCAGTTGCTGAGAGAGAGTGCCTGAAATGATTTACACTCCGCACCTGCGATGACGACCCCTTCCACCGACAGTCTAAAGGCCGCTCCGGCCACGCGACCGGTGGAGATTGATCTGGTCGAATCACCTTCATCAGCTCCTGAAATCACTTTGGGCCCTGGTCTCCCTGAGGGTGTGCAACGCTTCCTCGCTGCTCTTCTTATGGTTCCGGCGGCGCTCATTTTGTTGAGCATCCGCTTGGTTTGGTTGGTTCGAGGCGTATCAGGTCCTTTCTTCTTTTGGCAGGACCGCGTTGGACGTGAGGGTGCAACTTTTCGAATTCTGAAAATCCGGACCATGACCGACAAGTCAGGACCTGTGTTCGCTGATGTCGAAGACACCCGCGTGGTGCCCACCGGAACATTCCTTCGGCGCACGCACTTGGACGAGTTGCCCCAGTTGTGGAATGTGCTCCGAGGAGACATGCTGCTGGTGGGACCACGTCCCGAGCAACCAGGTCCCTATGAATTGCTCTCCAAACTGTTGGTGGGGTACGAGAGCCGTGTGCTGATGAAGCCCGGCATGGTGGCCCTGTCCAATCTGCGTGATGGATACGCTCGATCGATTCCGGAGCATCGAAGGCGCGTGGTATGGGATCGCTGGTACATCAGAAACCGTTCCATCTCTACCGACATGATTTTGCTTGTGCATGGCGTACTCCGTCCGTTCCGCTTGAGGTAATGCACAGTGGCAGCGCTTCGAATTGGAATCGATGGGTACAACCTTGGACTGTCACAAGGCACAGGAATCAAGACCTACGGCATCAATCTGATCAAATTGATTGGGTCTGCAGGGTTCCACCCAGAAATTCTCCATGAGGCACGACTGAGAGGCCGAACCTCCGCGCTTCGGGAAGTCAGTCTGTTTGATGCCCATGAAGGTTCCGGAGGTTTGTTGGATTGGTGCACGCGTAAGCCAAGGTTGATGGTACGCAGTGCTTTGGGGAGCAAATCAAGTCGGATCCGCCTCACCAATACGGTGCATTTGGATCCGGCGCGGTCGTACTGGAAAAAGTTTTCAGCGATTGAATGTGCGGCAGATGTGTATCGACTCGCGTTTCGACAGTTCCGGTACACCAATCGTGCCCACCGTGTGCACTGGGAGAGGCCACCGGACGTTTGGCACACCACCACACTTGTTCCGATTGTTGTGCCGGGAGTCCCTCGGATTACCACCATCCACGACTTGATTCCCATCCGTCTGCCGTGGGCCACGCTTGACGAAAAGCAAATGTTTGTTCGTTTGCTGCAAGAATCGGTTCGGAATTCGGAGTGCATCCTGACGGTCTCCGAACACACGCGTCAAGACGTTCTGGAATTCACAGAAGCCAAGGACGACCAGGTGGTGAATGTTCACCAGTCGGTCCCTCCTCCTCCGCCCACATTGACTGAGTTCGAACTGAGAAGAACCCTTCGGACACTAGGGATCGAGCCTGGCCGCTATGGATTGTTTGTGGGTGCGGTCGAGCCCAAGAAGAACATCGGCCGCTTGTTGTCGGCGTTTATGCGAGTGCCTGAGCCCTGGAAGTTGGTCATGGTTGGCCCTGATGGATGGCAGTCTGCACGTGAGCTGGAGTTGATCAAAGGTCCGTTGCGGCACCGTGTTGTGCGGATGGGGTATCTTCCCAGAAGTGAATTGACGGCTTTGATGCAAGGTGCTCGAGCCCTCTTTTTTCCGAGTCTTTTGGAGGGCTTTGGTC
>CALDQF010000193.1 GCA_937911845.1 uncultured Phycisphaera sp.
GTACGGGGCGGCCCAAGGATATCCCTTGTTGGCGGCACTGTTCTCTGTTCTCTCATCCGGCTTGTGCCTCCGCATGCATCCCGCAGCAACAATTCGTCTTGGACTGGTTGCAGCTTTCATCGGATTGGCCGGAGACATTGCCGTCGTCACGATGGGCGGACTCGACTTTTCAGCGGCCTCTCCCGTCTTCCCCGTCCCCATGTGGATGGCCGGTCTTTGGCTGGTCTTTGGCACATCACTCCCGGCTTTTGAACCATTCCTTTCAAAGAGGTTCTGGTTGACTCCGGTGCTGGGCATTGTTGGTGGTGTTGGCGCTTATACAAGTGCCGGCACCTTCGGGGCGGTAGAGCTGGGTGAATCGGGCCGCCTGACCATGGTGGTTTCCGTCGGTTTGTTGTGGGCGACCGCTTTCCCCTTGCTGGTGTATTTAGCAAAGAGGCAGAACCGATGAAGCTGATGTACGACATCGCCACTTCACTCATCGATCGAGGCCTGATGCCCGACCCGATGATCCGCAAGGGCATTCGAAAATTGCTCCAAAATCGACTCGAGAAGTCCGTCTTGGCGAAGCCTGCCAAAGACGCCATGGTGGGCTTCCTGGAGTCCATGCGCGGCTTCGAAGGCATCGCCCCGGTACCTGATAAGGCCAACGCCCAGCATTACGAAGTTCCTGCAGATTTTTACGACACCTGTCTTGGGCGTCAAAAAAAGTATTCGTCATGCTTCTATCCAAACCTGAATGAATCTCTTGATGAGGCTGAAGAGGTTGCGTTTCTCCAAAGCGCAGAACACGCTTCGCTTGAGGACGGCCAACACGTTCTTGAACTCGGTTGCGGGTGGGGTTCTTGGTCACTTTGGATGGCCAAGCGGTATCCAAACTCAAAGATTACTGGTGTATCCAACTCGAACTCCCAAAGGGCATACATCATGGGACAGGCCGCTGAACGTGGGCTGACCAATTTAGAAATCGTGACTTGCGATATGAATGAGTTTGATCCCCGAGAAGCTGTCTCATCGAGAATGCCATTGCACGGGTTCGACAGAATTGTGTCCATTGAGATGTTCGAGCACATGAGAAATTGGGAAAAGCTGCTGGGGCGAGTCCGTTCCTGGCTGCATGACGACGGCCGGTTCTTTGCTCATGTCTTTGCCCACGGCACGCACCCCTACCGTTTTGAGGATGATCAGACCGAGGCCAACAGCGAGACCCCGCGGGTGAAGACCTACGGCAACTGGATGGGCGAGCATTTTTTTTCCGGTGGAATCATGCCGTCTCGAGACTTGTTCCATCAGTTCTCAGATCAACTCAAGGTCGAACAGGATTGGTGGTGGGATGGCCGACACTATGGTCAAACCAGTGAACACTGGCTCGAGAATCTTGATCGGAATCAATCTGGTGCTCTGAAAGCCTTGCGGGGCACCCCCGATGTTTCTCCAAAGGTGATGCTCCGACGCTGGAGAGTGTTCTTCATGGCATGTGCCGAGACATTTGCTTATGAGCAAGGTCGTGAGTGGGGCGTTGTCCATGTCAGGATGCGTAAATGAACAAGATGTCATCCGTTCAACATGCCGCAGGTCTGCTTTGCCTCTTTGGGGGAGGGTGTGTCCTGGCGTTTGTGACGTATGGCTTCTTCGGGCCGCCGGGGCCTGTCGGACTGAACGGCTTGTGGTCAGAACCGTGGTTCCTGATCACCATGGCCGACCTGTACCTTGGCGTTGTTCTGGCCATGGGCGTTCTCTGGGTTCGGCCAGGGACAATCTTGACCAAGGTTGGCTGGTCGGCCCTGTTCGTGGTTGGGGGGCATCCGGGAGTCGCGATTTGGCTTGGAGTCAACCTGCTTACGGGCAGGGTCCAAATGAAGACTGAATCAGCAGGAAGTCTTGAAAAGTAACTTCTCCGTCACAGTCAAGATCACCTGAACAGTCGTTGCATTTTTGCCCGATTTGACCGAGAACAGACAAGGCGTCTGGGAAACCGACATCACCGTCACCGTCAACGTCGCCGATGCATTCAGAAGGAATGGTAATTGCATCAGTACCGTCGGTTGGAATATCCCGACCGGCAACAGAAATGACCCGGGTGCTGGAAAAGCCAACTGATGCTCCCAAAGCGGTCGCCGTCAGCTCAGCCAAAAGGACACCCTCTGAGAGCGTCGCAGGGACTCCAGGCAAGTTCTGATCGATCTGGCCCTCAGCAAAGATGAGGGCTGTGTCGCCAATCAGATATGTCACGAAGGCACCATCGATATCGGTACTGAGTGTCAGGTCGGTCAAATCCGCGCCGGGCACACTGAACTGGAAGCCAGTGGCCTGAATGGATTCACAAGTCCAGCGGATGGGCAGCGTGGCAGAGGCATTCGAGTCACACGGATCGGTGCTGGCTGGATCAAATTGGAGGAGACCATCGCCCTGACCGTCCTCACGGCAGCGGTACCCACTGATTTCGACACGGGATTGAAAGATTTGGGCCACAGAATCTCGTTCGTCCGCAATGCCACTCGCGACACTGTCGTACAGAACAGAGGGGTTGGAGAGATGTGGAATTTGCGAGCCTGGCGAATAGGCCATCACAGTACGCCACAGCGAGCCGGAATCACCAGTCCAACGGTGCCCCTGTGCGGTCCCGCCAAAGCCATCACAGCCCCCCCCATCGCCGGGAGCGTGACAACAGCCCATGTTATGTCCCAGTTCGTGCACGAAGGTGTATCCGGCCAGACAGCCAAAGAGGGTCTGAGACCACACTGAGCCGGGTCCGGGGCCAAGAAAGGCCACGCCACAGAACGCATAATTGTTGCCCGAGATTAACGCGACCAAGTCTGCTTTCGACTCGTCACGGGCCGCTTGGATCTCGTCAAAAACACCGTCGGCGGGATTGGACATCGCGTCGAGCAGAGCACCGGCCCCGGCCGGCTCGGAATCCTCGAGAAAGAGGAAATCCACAGCCCTGACACGAAGCGAGAGCTCTGAATTGAAGTAGACCTCGTTGCTGGTGAGGATGGCGGCCTGAACCGCGGAGGTCACCAACGTTTCGTCACCCCCAGCGAGCGCGACTGCTTCGGGAGTGATGGGTACCAAGACATCGATGGCATTCACCGAATCACAGATGCCTCCCAAGGTGGAGATATCAGTCTCTGCCGTGATTCCACCACCACACCCAGGAAGATCACTGATGGCATCAACAAAGACTTGCGGACCTGATTGTGTTTGCAAAAGTCGAGTGACGGTGGAACCGTTGTGGGCGACTGCAATCTTGCCGGTGCAGTCGTGTCGATAGGCAAACCAGCCAGTCTTGCTCTTCC
>CALDQF010000194.1 GCA_937911845.1 uncultured Phycisphaera sp.
AATGGCCACCGGTTGCAGAGCTGATTCGCCATCTTTCAGGAGTTGTGAAGTGGGGGCAGCCAAGATGTCTTGTTTGCTCCAGCCTTCAAAGTGCACCGCCACTGCCCAGCGACCTCCATCGTGCAGCCGGAGATCGGGAATTCGGGTTGGTGATTCTTGCTCCAGCAGGGTTTCATCGTGCCGAGGGTGCCGTCCGATGGTGTGATGGCGAAATACTCGGGAATACGCATCATTTGGGTCGGTGAGGATGCCGTAGACAAATCCGGTGCTACCCCGCCATCCGCAAAACTCGGCTTTCCCGGGGATTTCTTCAGTCAGCCAGATCCCAGATTCTGCATTCAAAATGTGCAAGATGCTCATCTCGTCGCCAGCCCGAGAAAGGCCGAATGCAATGTGTTTGCCGGTGGCATCAGGTGCGAACCAATCGATGGCCGTTAGGCCATCGTTGTCCAAGGCCGACGGGTCAAGAATGACTTCGGGCTCACCTTTTGCACCTTGACGACGCATCAAGGACGCCTGCTTGGCTTCGCCTCGACGTTCTAGGTTGAAGTGGAGATCGCCGCGAACGGTCGGAAGGCCAATGCTGTCAACTCGGTACAGCGCTTCGATGCGATCTTCGACCATCTGTCGCTTGGGGTGTGCATCCAAAGCGGTTCGGGTTCTCAGATTTTGCAGGTCGGTCCATGCTTTGACCTCGTCGGATTCCGACTCCAGTGGCTCAAGCCAGCGGAAGTCGTCTTGGACATCAAAGCCGTGGATTGTCTCGGTCAAGGGCTCGAATCGGGTGGCGGGCGGGGGAGGAACCTCGCTAAGAATGACCGGTGAAATCAGCAATGGAAGAGCTTGCAGCATGGGTGACACTCTGGTGTTGATTGAACTTTCCGCGGAACTGGTCTGCCGTCAGACTGTCAGACTGATTGGGCGGAGGGAGGATTTAGGGTTTTGGGGAGAAAGGTATGCAGGCGGATGGTTTCAGGCATGGCCCCCAGGACTTTCAATATTGCGGGGTCATGGGTTGGGTCCACATCAAGGAGCACGCATGAGCGTTGGGCGTTTGAATCGAGCGCTTCAGCGTTGATGTTGAGGCCAACCTGAGCAATCGTGGCGTGAAGCCGGCTGAGAACCCCTGGGACATTGTGGTGAATGTGCAGGATGCGAAGTTGGTCGGGTCGTTCACGAAGGGCCACTTCGGGCAGATTGACCGCCCCGATGGTGCTTCCGGTGGTTAAGAACTTGGCCATCTTTTCCGCGACATCCCGCGCAATATTCTCTTGTGCTTCACGGGTTGATCCGCCGATGTGTGGGGTCAGAATGACGTTGTCAATGCCACACAATTCGTGGCTGAATGAAGACTCGTTTTCTGAGGGTTCATCAGGGAAGACGTCAATTGCAACGCCCCCAAGATGACCGGTCCGGAGGGCTGCCGCCAACGCGCTCAGATCCACAATGGAGCCGCGTGCATTGTTGAGTAGGAAAGCACCTGATTTCATTTTGCCGATCGCGTCGGCATCGATCATGTGCTTGGTCAACGGAGTGTCAGGAACATGTATGGTCAAAACGTCAGACGCCCGAAGCAACGTGTCCAGTGAATCCACTTGACTGGCGTTGCCCAAAGGAAGCTTGGGTTGATGGTCGTGGTAGAGCACCCGCATTCCCATGGCTTCGGCGAGGATCGAAACTTGAGCGCCGATGTGTCCGTAGCCCAAGATGCCCAGGGTTCGTCCTCGAATTTCGTGCGCACCGCTGGCAGATTTTTTCCAATTTCCTTGATGCATTCCAGATGATCGGTCGAACAATTTCCGGTGCAGACAGATAATCTCACCCATGACCAACTCGGCCACACTTCGGGTGTTGGAAAACGGAGAGTTAAAGACGGGGATTCCAGAGTCTGCGGCACAGGCCAGATCAACCTGGTTGGTACCGATGCAGAAGCACCCCACAGTACTGAGGGCAGGCAGCTTCCGCAGGATCTCAGCATCCAAGTTTGTTCGCGAACGAATGCCCATCCCTATGGTTTCTTTCAAGATGTCAGCATTCGCGTCTGAAAGTCTGGCGGCACGTTGAACGTCTAGGAAATCAGTTTGCAGACGTAGGTCTGCCGCATCGTGAATACCTTCGAGCAGGAGCGCAGTAGGGGGCATGACATGTTGAGGATACCGGGGCCATGATGAGTGAGCCGACGGAATTCTCGATCGACGATCAATAGCGACGCATGACGCCGATCACCACCCCTTGAATGACGCATTCTCGCACAAGGATGGGTTCGAAATCAGGGTTGGCCGGTTGCAAACGAATCATTCCGTCTGGCTCTTTGAAGTACGTCTTTAGCGTCACTTCGTCTTCACCAATCAATGCCACGACCCGTTCACCATTTCTTGCGATTTGCCGGCGCTCTACCAGCACGTAGTCGCCATCTAGAATGCCTTCATCCCGCATGGATTCCCCCCGAACTTCCAGGGCGAAAGTGCCATGCCGCTCTCCAACCCTTGGGCCAAACAGATCCTCAAGATCCAACTGCTCGGCTTGAGCACAAGCCTCGATGGGCAGTCCAGCGGCGACCCGTCCCACAAGGGGAAATGACAGCGATCGTTCTTCGTCGGGGAGGACAACGTCCTCAGCGAGGGCCAAGGAGCGGGTTCGATTCGGTTCCTGTGTCAGAACCCCCTTCGCGACGAGCAACTTCACGTGCTCGTGCACAGTGACTTTGCTGACGCCCAAGACGTCCGCCAGTTCTTGCATTGTCGGTGAACAAGCATGGCTCATTCGATGGGTCCGAAATGCCCGCAGTAGATCGAGCTGCCGCGGTGTGAGATTGAGTGGTCCTTGTGCGTGTAAACCCGTCATTGGGAAGAATCTCCGTAAAGAGTGAAGGGGTAGTGAATTCTGGTCCAGAGCGTTGTTTGTGTTCTTGGCCCTGATTCAGTGAACGCGAATGTCGAGTATGCGGGATGGTCCGAATGCGTTCGGCCCGGCAGCGCATTTGAAGCAAACTAACTCGGTAGCGCGCTAAAGCATTGGGAATGCTGGTGCCGGGAGGGCTTGCGACTGCGTCTTCGTGATCAAGGAACCCCAACCAACGTGCCAAACGACCCCGTGGTCGCCATCTACGGATCACATCGAAATGCTGGATTGCGGCATACTGAGTTCGTTTTTTGCGGGAGCGTCCGAGACGGCGGGTGGAATCGCCGTCTCGTTTGCTCTCGCGTTGATCATGCTGTCCCTCGCCTTCGCTCAAGGGGCCATCATGATCTACGGTGGATGCTGGTGTCCCGCGGCGTTGGCCATCGCCAGCCAAATGAGTTGCGGCAATTTCCGAGATCACACGGAGACCAGTCATCGCTTCGGATGTGTGCTCAGCGTCGGATTCGGCCACGATATGGGTGCGGTAGCCGGCGCCGGGACCAAGACTGACAAGGGGGTGGGACATTGCAGGATTCTCCATTCGCTTCCCGAACATCGACCGAACGGTAAGGGTTTCGTGAGGGTATGTGTGCTTAATGTTGCCTCTAACTGACAGATTGTGTCACTTTTATTGTGATTTTTGGCTTCTGATGTCCAGAGAGCGGTCAAGTCATACTTCTCTTTATGCATTCTTCTCACGATTGGAGCTATCCCTTGCGACGTTGGTGGGACTCTTCCCAGATCCCTCTTGAGGTTCGGGGACGGGCTGGACTGCACTACTGGTCGTTGGCTCCGGAATCGCGCTTCTTAAATCATGGTTCATATGGGGCCCGGCTCCGCCGAACGGTGGCATGCCAACAACGCTTCGCAGCGGGTGTCGAAGACGACCCCATGCGTGTGCTGACCGACCAACTGGAATCCAAACTGCACGAGGCTCGTGATGGCATGGCACAGCGGCTCGGGGCCGACGCTGAAGGATTGGTCTTTTGTGAAAATGCGAGTACGGCCATTGAATCGGTCCTGCGAAGTATTCCACTTACGCGTGGTGACCGGGTCGTGTGTCTGGGGCATGTGTACAACGCGGTTCGGCAAGCGCTCAAGCGACGATGCCAAGAAACCGGGGCGGTTGCGGTTGAAGTGCCGGTGCCGCTGCCCTTTGACTCCGTCGCCTTGGAACATGCGGTCATGACAGAAATTCACGCGGGTGCCTCACTGTGCATCTTGGATGCCATTACCAGCGGTTCTGCACTTCGGACGCCCTGGACTTCATTGGCCGCAAAAATCAAAGCGTGCGGGGTACCGGTCCTGGTGGATGGTGCCCACGTGCCAGGTCAAGATCCTCTGGTGTTGCGAGAACTTGAATACGACTGGTTTGCGGGAAACCTTCACAAATGGGCTGGTGCTCCGCTTGGCGCTGCGATCCTGTCTGTCGCCCCAGAGAAGCGTGATCGGACTTTTGCTCTGCTTACAAGCCATCACTGGGACGAAGGGCTTTCGCGCTCCTTTCACTGGACTGGCACAAGGGATTGGTCGCCTTGGTTGGCGGCCCCCGTGGCTTGGGACCACATGGAAGAATTCTCTGGTGGCTGGGAGGTACTTCGCGCCTACCAGCGGGCAGGGTCACAGGCCGTCGACGAAGCCTTCGCCATGGCTTTTGGGACCGAGAGCATCACTCCAGATGCTGCCCGAACCGCGATGTGTTCTGTCCCTTTGCCTAAATCTTTGCAGGGCATCGATTGCTTGAAGTTCGAGCATGACTTCGACCAACGCTTTGGTCTTCGAGTTCCCATGCATGCCCTCTCCGATCAGACCATGGTCAGGGTGAGCATTCACCTGCACACCGAGCTTGAGGACATTCTGGCCTTGGGCGAAGCCATCTTGGAGTGCGCTCAAGAGCAAAGCTGAGAGAAGTTTTTCGACAACACACTCTTTGGGCCACTTTCTTTTCTTACCTTGGCGTCTTGACCAGATGGTCGTGGTTTGCAAGTGGGGAGTAGAAGTTGGTGGGCGCACTTTTATTTGGCGTGGCTTCTTTGCATCTTTGGACTGACATCGAATCGACAGTCGGGCAATCAAGATCTTGGGCTGTGATTGATGTGGCGTCTCATCCTTTGAGGGCCGATGTTCTGCTGCAAAGCTTGAGTGTCAATTTGGGTGGGCATGCATTGGTATACGACGGAGAGACCGTACTTCGGGACCACGGTTCTTCGGGTCAATCTCAAGGCCGCCGAGGGGAAAATATCCTGAGAATCAAGCCAGAAGTGTCTGGATCAGAAGCAGTGAATCTTTGTCATCACCACGATTGGATGCGGCAAGAATGCTCAGGGCCATTCACTTCTCTAGCGGTCCTTGACGACAATGCCCTGCTGGTGGTGGGACGTCAGAAACAAGGAGGAAAACGAGTCGAAGTGTTGTTTCTTCTGCAACGCATCGCGTCTGAGTGGCAATGTTGGCCCTTGCTTGCTGAGGGTGTTGAGAAGAAGGGCGTCGTGCTT